>JBCCXV010000045.1:0-10997 GCA_039191195.1 Planctomycetota bacterium | reverse complement strand
GCGCGTGAGACGGACCAGCGGCGGGAGACCGCGGACCGTTTGCAGGAGACGCTTCAGCGGTTGACGGGGGGCGCCGAGCCGAGCGGGACGCCTTCGCCGGGGTACGGGGAGGGTTCGGTGGACCCGGGGAGCGCGCCGCCTCGCGGGCCGTGGGACTTCGAGACCGAGGCGCAGCGCGAGGGGCGTGTGGGGCAGGGCGCGGGCTGGACGACCGAGACGCCGGGCGGGGGCGGGTCGGCGAACGGTTCGCAGGTGGATTGGGATCGTCGCGTGGGCGAGGCGCAAGACGCCGCCGAGCGTGCGGTGACGGATGACCGGTTGCCGCGGCGGTATCACGGGACGGTGCGGGAGTACTTCCGCCGACTGCCCGACGCGCCCGCGGAGGCGTTGGATGGGACGTCGCCGGTGACTTCCGAGGGCGGGGCTGCTTCCGGGGCCGGGGGCGGGGGCGAGTAGGTTTCGTGGGGCGAACGCGTGCTGCAACGATGGTTTGAAGACCCGGTTTGGCTTTGGCTCTTGGTGCTGATTGCGCCGATGGCGTGGTTCGGCTGGAAGACGCTGCCGGGCCTGGGGCCGACGCGCCGCGCCTTGGCGCTGGGGCTGCGGGCGGCGGTGATCCTGATGGCGGTGCTGCTTCTGGCGGGCCCGCGGTGGTCGGACACGGCGTCGGACCTGACGGTGGTGGCGTTGGTGGATCAGTCGGAGTCGGTCCGGCGGTTCGCCGAGCGCGGCCTGGCGGGCGACGGCGGCGGCGCGTCGGGATCGGTGGAGGCGTGGTCGGCCGGTTGGGTCGAAGCGGGGTCGGGGGATCGCCGGGCGGACGACCGCGTGGGTTGGGTGGGGTTCGACGGGGTGGCGTCGATCCAGCGCCTGCCGACGGCGGGTTGGGCGGCGGAGGCGTCGGCCGGTTCCGGCGGTCCCGAGTCGACGTTGACGCCGATCCCGGGCAGCGACGTGGCCGAGGCGATCGAGCTGGGGCTGGCGTCGCACGTGGGGGATGGCGGGCTGCGGCTGCTGCTGGTGTCGGACGGCAACGACACGTCCGGGCGTGCGCTGGAGGCGGCGCGTGCGGCGGCGGCGGCGGGCGTGCCGGTGGACGTGGCGCCGTTGGCTTATGAGGTGGGCGACGACGTGCGGGTCGACGGGGTGTATGCGCCGCGCCGGGTAGGGCTGGGTCAAACGGCGCCGGTGCGGGTGGTGGTGCGGGCGGCGCGGCCGACGGCCGGGCGGTTGCTGCTGCGTCAGAACGGCCGCTGGCTGCCGGGCGCCGTGGCGGTGAGCGCCGACGACTGGGCGGCGGACCGCGGGGGCGAGGCGGTGCTGATGCGCAGCCTGGACGTGGCGTTCGACGAGGCCCGGCCGACGCGGTTCGAGGCGGTGTTCGAGCCGGAGGCCCCGGGCGCGGTGGATGCGCTGGCGACCAACAACGCGGGCGAGTCGATCACGCTGGTGGACGGGCCGGGTCGTGTGCTGCTGGTCGATGGGGAGGTCGAGGGCGCCGGTCGTGTGCTGGCGCGGGCGCTGGAGCGGCGGGGGGTTGCGGTGGACGTCGTGGCGCCTTCGGGGATGCCGATCGGGTTGTCGGAGCTGTTGGGGTATCAGGCGGTTGTTCTCCAGAACGTGGGGCACGCGGATGTGTCGCGCGCCGCCGAGCGTGCGCTGGTGGACTACGTGCACGACTTCGGCGGGGGCTTCGCGATGCTGGGCGGGCCGAACTCGTTTGGCGCTGGGGGCTGGACGAACAGCCTGGTGGACCGGTCGATCCTGCCGGTGACGTGCGACATCCCGGCGAAGACGGTGCTGCCTTCGGGGGCGCTGGTGCTGGTGATCGACCGGTCGGGCTCGATGAATACGCAGGTCGGTTCGAGCGGCAAGTCGCAGCAGGAGGTCGCGGGGGAGGCGGCGATCTTGGCGCTGCAGACGCTGCTGCCGCAGGACCTTTCGGGGGTGGTGGCGTTCGACTCGCAAGCGGATTGGGTGGTGCCGTTGGGGGTGAATTCGCTGGAGGTGTCGAGCGGGCAGATCCGCGGGATTCAGCCGGGCGGGGGCACGGTGATCGCATCGGGTTTGGCGACGGCGTACCGGGGGCTCGACGCGTCGGACGTGGGTCCGGACGCGTTGCGTCACGTGCTGCTGTTGACCGACGGGGGTTCTCCACCCGAGGGGCTGATCGAGGAGGCGCAGCTGCGGGCGGATCAGGGCATCACGCTGTCGGTGGTGGGCGTGGGGGCGTCGGGCGAGCAGCGGCTGCTGTTGGAAGACCTGGCGCGGGCTGGCGGGGGGGTGTACTACGACGTGGCCGACCCGAACCGGCTGCCGCAGATCTTCATCAAGGAGGCGCTGACGATCCGGCGGAACCTGGTGAAGGAGGTGGAGTTCACGCCGAGGCGCGGCCCGGTGGCCAGCCCGATCACGGCCGGGTTGGAGTCGGCGCCGCCGCTGCGGGGGTTGGTGTTGACGGGTCCGCGCGACGACGGGCTGACGTTTACGCCGTTGCTGGGGCCGGACGGCGAGCCGCTGTTGGCGCACCGCCAGGTGGGGCTTGGGCGGAGCGTGGCGTTCACGTCGGACGCGACGCCGCGCTGGGCCGAGGCCTGGCTGGGCTGGGGCGGGTACGCCGATTTTTGGAAGCGGACGGTGGACCTGATTGCGCGGCCGCCGGAGTCGTTGGCGCATGAGCTGGTGATGTCGCCGACGGCGCTCGGCAACCGGATCGCGCTGCGGTTGGAGTTGTACGACGAGCCCGGGGACTCGCCGGTGACGCGGGTGCTGGGCGCGGTGGCGGGCCCGGACCAGCGGCCGCGCACGGTGACGCTGGAGCGTGTCGGGCCGTCGACGTTCGTGGGCGAGGTCGAGGCGATCGATCGTGGCGCGTACCTGGCGATGCTGCGGATCGAGCGCGTGGACGGTCGCGGCGAGTCGGTTTCGTCGACGGCGTCGGTGCAGGAGTCGGCGGAGTTGGCGGCGCGGCGGGACAACCTGCCGCTCTTGGAGCAGATCGCCGAGGTGACGGGGGGGCGTGTGCTGGACGCGTCGTCGCCGGAGGCGGCGGGGTTGTTCGTGCGGGACCGGGTGTTTGAGGCGCGGCGGCCGCGCCCGGTGCGTTGGGCGCTGGCGCCGTGGCTGCTTGGGTTGTTGCTGCTGGACGTGGCGAACCGTCGTGTGGCGTGGCGGCCGGCGTCGGTCGGCCAGGCGGTGTCGCGTGGGTTGGGTGCGTTGGCGGGCGCGGGGGTGCGTCGGCCCGAGGCGGCGCCGGTGGGCCCGCCGATGGCGACGGCGCGGGAAGGCGCGGCGGCGGCGCGTCGGCGGGCGAAGGGCGAGGCGGCGGCCCAGCGCGACCGGGCTCGCGCGCAGGCCCTGGACGGGGAGCGCGCGGCGCAGGCGTTGTCCACCTCCACGGCGCAGGCGGCGGGTGCGGCGCGCAAGCCGGTGGAAGAGCCAAGCGCGGCGCCGGCGTCGGGCGAGGGCGGCATGGCCCGGCTGCTGGAGGCGCGTCGTCGGGCGCGGGAGCAGATGGACGCCGACGCGGACGAGGACCGGTAGGGGCGGGTTGCGTGGGGTTGCGCCCGGCCGGAGCGGAGCGCGTATGGTTGCGGCCTGCCCGCTGCGATGGAACCTGGGATGAGCACGCCGATGACTGATGCGTCCACGTCTGTGCCCGAAGCGGAGTCGTTCCGCGACGACTTCCAACGCCTGCGGGCCGAGGTGGGCAAGGTGGTGGTGGGCCACGGCGAGGTGGTGGAGTCGGTGCTGATCGGGTTGTTCGTCGGCGGCGACGTGCTGCTCGAGGGCGTGCCGGGTCTGGGCAAGACGCTGCTGGTGCGGACGATCTCCGAGGCGCTGTCGCTGGAGTTCTCGCGCATCCAGTTCACGCCGGACCTGATGCCGGCGGACATCACGGGCACGACGATCGTGGTGGAGGGCGAGGGGGATGACGGGCGTACGCGGCGTGATTTTCAGTTCCGCCCGGGCCCGATCTTCGCGCAGATCGTGCTGGCCGATGAGATCAACCGGGCGACGCCCAAGACGCAGTCGGCGATGCTCGAGGCGATGCAGGAGCGCAGCGTGACGGTGGGCGGGACGACGTACCCGATGACGCCGCCTTTCTTCGTGCTGGCGACGCAGAACCCGATCGAGCAGGAGGGGACGTACCCGCTTCCCGAGGCGCAGCTGGACCGTTTCGTGTTCAAGGTGGACGTGGGCTACAGCACGCGCGACGAGCTGCACGAGATTTTGGAGCGGACCACGCGCGGCGAGTCGCCCCAGGCCGAGCCGGTGCTGGACGGGCCGGGGATCCTGGCGCACCAGAAGACGGTGCGGAAGGTGATCGTGGCGCCGAGCGTGCGCGACTACGCGGTGCGTGCGGTGCTGGCGACGCACCCGGACGGCGAGCACGCCACGGAGCTCTGCCGGAAGTTCGTGCGGGTGGGGGCGAGCCCGCGCGCGGCGCAGGCGATCACGCTGGGGGCCAAGGCGAAGGCGCTGCTCGATGGGCGCACGCATGCGAGCGCGGAAGACGTGCGCGGGGTGCTGCTGCCGGCGCTGCGTCACCGGGTGCTGCTGAACTTCGACGCGCAGGCCGAGGGTGTGACCGCCGACGCGGTGGTGGACGAC
Source organism: Planctomycetota bacterium (assembly GCA_039191195.1). GTDB lineage: Bacteria > Planctomycetota > Phycisphaerae > Phycisphaerales > Phycisphaeraceae > JBCCBV01. The sequence continues at coordinate 6,383 of JBCCXV010000045.1, read as the reverse complement.
CTGATCGATCGTCTCCCGGTGCAGGCGGACGGGGCGCCTTCGTAGTGCGGGTAGGTTTTGATCGAGAGGCGGGTCGTGCCCGAGGCTGAACCCCTGTTGACGCCGGAGTTGACGTCCCGCTTGGCGCGGCTGGATTTGCGCAGCCTGCGGGTGCTGCCGGGCGGGATGCAGGGCGAGCGGCGGAGCAAGCAGCGCGGGCGTAGCGTGGAGTTCGCCGACTTCCGGCCGTATGCGGTGGGCGACGACCTGCGGCTGATCGACTGGAACCTGTACGCCCGGCTCGACCGTTTGGTGATGCGGGTGTTCTTCGAGGAGCAGGACCTGGCCGCGGCGATCGTGCTGGATGTGACGGCGTCGATGGGGTATGGCTCGCCGACGAAGCTGCGGTTCTGTCAGCAGTTGGCGGCGGCGCTGGGGCACGTGGCGCTGTCGCGGATGAACCGGACGGGGTTCTTCGCGCTGGGCGACGGCGTGGTGCGGCAACTGGCCTGGTTGCGTGGCAAGCGGCCGGTGGCCGAGGCGATGAAGTTCTTGGGATCGTTGGAGGCTGAGGGAGCGGGGGACTTGGGTCAGGCGGCCCGCCGGTTGGCGCCGTTGACGCCCGGGGCGGGGGTGGTGGTGCTGATGGGGGACTTCTACGACACCGAGGCGCTCGGGCGTGCGCTGCGGGTGCTTTCGGCGGGTCGGCGGGACGTGTATGCGTTGCAGGTGCTTTCGCCGGAAGAGCTGGACCCCGAGTTGGCGGGGTTGACGGGGGATCTTCGGTTGACGGACGTGGAGACGGGCGCCGAGGCGCCGGTGACGGTGAGCGCGGCGCTGCTGCGGCGGTACCGCGAACGGCTGGAGGCTTTCTTGGGCCGCAGTCGCGAGGCGTGCGAGCGTTTGGGCGTGCGTTATGCGCTTTTGCGTAGCGACGCGGCGGTGGACGAGGTGGTGTTGGGCGACCTCCGCCGGCTGGGGGTGGTGGGGTGAGCCGATGACGTTCCTGGCGCCGATGGCGGGCTTGCTGGCGGCGGGGCTGACGCTGCCGGTGCTGGGGGTGTTGTACGTGCTGAAGCTGCGTCGGCAGCCGGCGGTGGTGCCGGCGACGCTGCTGTGGGCGCAGGCGGTGAGTGACTTGGAGGCGAACACGCCGTTCCAGCGTTTCCGCAGCCGGTGGCTGTTCTGGTTGCAGTTGTTGGCGCTGGGGTTGTTGCTGCTCGCGGTGGCCCGGCCGGCGTTGGAGGGCGAGCCGGCGCCGGAGGGGCTGGCGGTGATCGTGCTGGACCGCTCGGCGTCGATGAACACGGTCGACCCGGGCTTTGACGAGACGCGGCTCGAGCGGGCCAAGGCGCGTGCGCTGGCGATGGTGGACGGGCTCGCCGAGGGCGCGGGCGACGGCGTCGCCGTGGTGACGTTCGCGGAGACGGCGGTGTTCCGGACCGACTTCACGCGGGATGCGGGGCGGCTGCGCAGCGCGATCGAAGAGGCTTCGCCGACGGACCAGCGCAGCGGGTTTGATCGTGTGGCGGGTTTGCTGGCCGGGCGGGCCGAGGGCGGGGGGCCTGCGATCACGGCGGTGGTGCTGAGCGACGGGGCGTTCGACCCGCCGGCGTCGCGTCCGGGGATGGGGCGGGTGGATTGGCGTTATGCGCGGATCGGGCCGGAAGGGGAGGGTGTCGGCGACGGGAACGTGGGGATCACGGGGTTGTCGGCCCGCCGGTCGATCGAAGAGCCGGGCCGGGTGGAGGTGCTGGTGACGCTGGCGAACACGTCGGCGGGGGCGGCGCGGGCGCGGCTGTCGCTGTCGGTGGCGGGGGTGGCGGGGGCGCTAGCGACGCGCGGGGTCGACGTGCCGGGCGTGTCGGAAGACGGCGTGGGCCGGGCGGAGGTGCTGTTGTCGCTGAGCCTGCCGCGGTCGGTGGTGCTGCGGGCGTCGGTTTCGCCCGGGGGTGATTTGGTGTCGGACGATACGGCGTGGCTGGTGCTGCCCGAGCGTCGTCGGCTGCGGGTGCTGCTGGCGGGTTCGGGGTTGGCGTACGCGCGGGCGGCGGCCGAGGCGGTGCCGGGGGTGACGGCCGAGGCGACGACGGCGGAGCAGTTGGCGGCGATGGGGCCGGCGGACTTTGAGCGCAACGTGGAGGCCGGCACGGGTTTCGACGCGGTCATCCTGGCGCCGGGCGAGTGGGGCGGTGTGCCGGGCGTGCCGACGCTGTCGTTCGGGGCGTCGTGGCCGATGGAGGCGTTGCGGCTGGTGGGGCCGGGCGAGTCGCCGAGGGCCTCGCCGGTGCTGGACTGGGATCGGCGTCATCCGTCGCTGGCGAACCTGGAGCTGGGCGACTTGACGCTGTTTGCGCCCGGCCGTTGGGTGGCGCCGGCGTCGGCGCAGGTGTTGGCGGTGGGGTTGGACGGCCCGGTGATCGTGGCGGTGGACGACGGCGGGGTGCGGCGGATTGCGGCGTCGTTCGGCGTGGGTCGGGCGGATACCGACTGGCCGCTATTCGTGAGCTTCCCGGCGTTTGTCGATAACGCGCTGCGGTGGTTGACGCTGGACCCGGGTGCGGCGGGTCGGTGGGTGCGTGCGGGCGCGACGGGGCGTGTGGAGTTGTCGCCTGGTGAGGAAGGCGCGGTGGTGTCGTGGGAAGGGCCGGAGCGGTTGGAGAGCCCGCCGGCGGCGGACGTGCGTGGCGGCGGGTTGTTTGGTCCGGCGGATCGGGCGGGGCTGTATCGGGCCGAGCCGTCGGAGGCGGTGTTGGCGGCGGACCGGGTGCAGGCGGTGAACCTTTGCGACGCGGGGGAGTCGGACAACCGAGCGCGGGCCGAGCTTCGGATCGAGGCGCCGAGCACGGCCGGGGGGGCGGGGGCGACGGCGGGGTCGCTGGGGACGGACCGGCGGGAGCTTTGGCCTTGGCTGGTGGCGGGCGCCGTGCTGGTGCTGTGCGCCGAGTGGGGGTTCTACGGCTGGCGCAGCCGTGTGTGATTGGGGGGGGTGGGGCCTGCGTTGGCGTGGGTGTCGGCGGTGTCGTCGTGCGCGAGGGCTTGGGCAAACTGGTTGCGCAGCTCGGCCCGGCGGTTGAGGCCGAGCTTGCGGTAGACGCTCTTGACGTGGACGTGGACGGTGTGGCGTGACCGCCCGAGGCGATCGGCGACGGCTTGCTCGGTGAGCCCATTGACGAGCAGGCGAGCGATGCGCCGCTCGGTCTGCGAGAGTGCGTCGAGGGCGTCCGAGTGCGCTTCGGTTGCGGGGGTTGGTTGCGGTTGGCGTGTGGGATCGGTCCACGCGTGGGCGACGACCTCGGCGGCGAGGCGTAGGCAGGCGATTTCGTCGGGCTCGAAGCGTGGCTCTCCGCCGGCGCGGTCGAGGACGAAGCCGGCCCAGGCGTTGAGACCGGCGGGGATGACCACGCCGAGTGCGGATCGAGCGCCGTCGGGCGGCACGGGGAGGGCGGGGTTGTTGGCGGCGCCGCTCTTGGCGGTGAGGTTGAGGACGTTGGGGCCGGGACCGGCTTGTTCGAGGCGGTCGAGCAGGCGTCGTGCGCGGAGGCGCAGGGCCGAGCGGAAGGGTGTGTGGGCGTCTGGGTCGAGGGGCTGGTCGGAGCCGATGGTGACCAGGGGTCCGAGCGCGCGGTGGGTTAGCCGCGCGGCGGTCGCGTGTGCTGTGGCGGCGTAGGCCAGGGCGCTGAGGCTGTGGGCCAGCTCGCGGTGGCGCGTGTCGGCGAGGCGCCGGTGCAGCGCGGCGACTCGGTGGGAGGTGGTGCTCGTTTGGAGCGTGTGGGGCATTGGGGTCCCTCCGGTGCGGGATGGCCGCGTGGTGGCGGCGCGCGGAGCCGACGAGGCCCGGGGCTCCCGAAGCCCCCGGATCCTCCGGGAGCCCGCGGGCGCGTCGGCGGCTGGGCGTGCCGGGTGTGCGGGTTTGGGTGCGATCCCGCGCTAGGGCATGCCCTCGATTTGATGGGTTGGAAGCTAGCCGGGGCAGGGCGCCATCTGTCTGGCGCCGTGGCGCTGCGGGGCGTGAGAATGTGCGAAAGTGCGGGTGTGGCTGGCGACGCGCGAGCTTCGGAGGATGGGTTGGGCGGGGCCGCGGGGGCGGGGCGCGTGGTGGCGGGTCGCTATGCGCTGCGGCGGCGTGTCGGGCGTGGCGCCTCGGCGGAGGTGTGGGACGCGTCGGACGCCGTGCTGGACCGCGTGGTCGCGGTGAAGCTCTTTCGCGGCGACGTCGATGGTCGTTTGCGGGACGGGGTGGTGGCCGAGGCGCGTGCGCAGGCGCGGGTGCGTCACCCGGGCGTGGTGGAGGTGTTTGACGCGGGGGTCGATGACGGCGGCGCCTACATCGCGATGGCGTGGATGCCCGGCGGCGATCTGCGGCGCTGGGTGCGTGAGCACGGGCCGGCGTCGGAGGCGCAGGCGACGGCGTGGCTGTTGGGCGTTGCGGAAGGGCTCGCGGCGGCTCACGGTCAGGGGCTTTGTCACCGGGACGTGAAGCCGTCGAACCTGCTCCTGGACGAGCGGGGTGTTTGCAAGCTGGCCGACTTCGGCGTGGCGGGTGGCGACGGGCGCACGGGCGGCGGTACGGTGCACTACTTGCCGCCCGAGGCGGACGAGGGTTTGGATGGGAAGGCGATTGACGCTTGGGGGCTCGCGGCGACGCTGTTCTATGTGTTGACGGGTGAGCCGCCGTTTGCGCTGGGGCGTGCGCAGGACTTTCGGCGTGTGCACCGGGGCATCGCGATGCGGGCGTGGCCTGAGGCGGTGCGCGCGGAGGCGCCGGGCTGTGTGGCGTTCTTGGAGCGGGCGCTAGGGGCTGAGGTGGAGGATCGGCCGTCGGACGCGGCGGGGTTTGTGCGGGGGTTGCGCGGAGCGATGGAGACGGAAGGCGGTGGCGTGGCGGGGCGTGATGCGTCTGCGTTGGCGGGCTTGGCGGAGGTGGCGGGCGCGGGACCTTTGTCGGAGGCGCGGCCGGTTGGCGGGGCGGGTTCTGTGGCGCGTCCCGGGGGCGGAAGCGGGCGTTGGGCGTGGTTGGCGGTGCTGGCTGTTGTTGGGGCGGGGGCGCTGTCGTTGGGTGCGTGGTTTGGGCTTGCGGGTGGGTCTTCGGGTGATCGCGCGCAGGAAGCGAGGGCGCCGGCGGAGGCGGAGTCACAGGCCGTGCGGCCGGCAGGCGAAGGAACGGTCGTGTCGCCCGGCGTTGCGCGACCTTCGGGCGTGACGGTCTGGGCTTCGCAAGAGCAAGACGCGGCGGAGCGCGTGGTCGAGTTTGGCGGGCGGGCCTCGGCGGTGCGCGGCGCCTGGCCGACGTGGCGCTCGGAGCGGGATGCGGACCGGCTCGTGGTGCGGCTTGAGCCGTCGCGGCGATGGCTGGGGGCGACGGTGTTCTTCGACGGCGGTGTGGAAGGCGGGGCGGAGCTGGTGCTGACGCGCGCAGACGGTTCGACGCGGCGGTGGAGCGCTCCGGCGGGCGGTGCGCGGGTTTGGCGGGTCGAGGGGGACGGCGGGGAGGCGGCGTTGCTGGAGCTTCGGCTCCTGCCGGGCGGGGGGGTGCGCGTGACGCGGTGGGTGGTGCTTACGCGTTAGCGGGCGGCGGGGTCGCGGGTTGGGGTGCGGGGCGTGGCTGGTCGAGCTGGTCGATCCAGGCGGGCCGCCAACCTTGGCCGTAGCGCTGGGCGTAGCGGCGGAGCAGGCTGCGCACGTCGAAGGGGCGCAGGGCGGGTTCGGTTTCGAGCAGGCGTGCGGCGAGGCCGGCGACGATGGGGCAGGCGTAGCTGGAGCCGACGGCGCGGCGGGTGGTGTTGTGCTTCCAGGCGGCGGGCGCGTCGACGCCGGCGGCGAGCAGGTCGATGGGGCCGTCGATGGCGCGGAGGGCGCCGGCGGGCCCGGGCTGGGCGTCGATGCCGACGACGGCGCCCAGGCGTGCGGGGTAGTCGTGGGGCGCGTCGGGCGGGCCGGCGGAGGCGGTGACCAGGACGCCTTGCCCGCAGAGGGCGTCGATCTGTTGGCTGATGCGCAGGCCCCAGTCGGGTCGCGGGGTGGAGAGGCTGAGGTTGACGATGTGGACGGGTTGGGCGGTGAGCCAGCGGAGGGCGGCGGTGAGGGCGGCGGCGGAGCCGGCGCCGCCGCGGCCGAGGACGCGGATCGACACGAGGCGGCAGTCGGGGGCGACCAGGCGTAGGCGGCTGCCGACGGCGGTGCCGTGGCCGATGGGGTCTGGTTCGTCGTCTTGCGTGCAGGTTTCGACGCGGTGGTCGGCGGGGTCGATGGGCTCGCCGGGAGCGGGGTGGGTGGTGGAGACGACGTGGTGTCGGTCGACGCCCGGGCCGACCCAGGGGTGGGCGGGGTCGACGCCGGTGTCGAGGACGGCGACGGTGACGCCCCGGCCGGTGGCGTGGCCCATGCGGTCGAGCAGGGCGTCG
>JBCCXV010000044.1:0-11051 GCA_039191195.1 Planctomycetota bacterium | reverse complement strand
GTGGTCTGGTCGAGGCCCAAGGGAAGCTGGCGGTCCAGCCGCAGACGAACTCGGAGCGCGTCTGCCGAGCGCAACTGCGCTTGCGCGTCGCGCAGCAACCCGACTACGGGGTCGTCGGCGCCGGCGCCGGGATCGGCCCCGCCGTTCTGTTCAGGCCCGAGGCCCGTCGGCGTTTCAGCCGGCGCTTCGACATGGGGTTGCGTCTCGGCCTGGGCGCTCGCGGCAGGCGGATCGGTGGGTGCTGCCGGGCTTGCAGGCTGCGCGTCGCACCCGTTTGCAAAGGCGGTCGCGAAGGCCAAGCCCAAGATGCGCGCCGCGGGCGCCAGACCGGAGGAGGAGGCGTGGATCATGCCGGCAGCCTAGCCGTCCCCTCCGGCGCCGGCGTCGCCGACGGCGACCCCCATAAGCCGGCCTCGCGTGGTGTACCGCCCGGCGGTTACGCCGCGTGGTCGAGCGGGAACCGGCGGTAGACCCCGCGGGTCGGGTCGAGCTTGCCGATGCGCGCCGCCAGACGGTCGGCGAGCTTGCCCAGGTGGCCCACGAAGTACCCCGCCAGGCACGGGTGCGACGCCAGCCGGTCGATCTCGCGCGTCAGCGCTTCGCCCGGCCGCCCCTGCGGGTCCACGGGCACGGCCTGCACGAGCAAGATCCCCGCGCGGTCGGCCGCCTCGTATAGCACCTCGGGCGCGAAGTGGTCGCGGATCAGCAGCAGCGATTCGCCGGTGGCGGGCAGGATCTGGTTCTCGTCCACCCGGTCGACCACGACCACGTCTTGCACCGAGCAGATCCGCCCGTTGACCAAGAGCTGCCGGCCGAAGCCGGGCCCCAGCGCCGCGTCGCGACGCACCGACGTGAGCCCCACGGCGAGCGTCCGCTCGTCCGACGGCTCGTCTCGGTCGATCAGCCGCAGCCTCACGGTGTACAGGGCTTGCTCGCCCATGCCGGCCGGCCACCACCGCCGGGGCTCGACCAGTTCCACCCGCAAAGCGCCCCGCCCGCGGTTCAGGGGGACACGGGTGACCGCCTCGTCGTGGAAGCCGTCGTCGCCGTCGATCTCGACCGCGACGTCGATCGTGCGCTTGCGCGGCGCCGGCCGGTCGGGCGGGAACAGGGCCGTCACGTGCGCGTCGAGCACCGCCTGATGGTCGTCGACGTAGCGAACCAGCGGGCGGACGGAATCGAAGCGGATCGAAGCCACCATGCGCAGCACCTCGTCCCGCCAGGGCTACGGGCGGGTCGCACAGGCCACGAGTAACTATCGGGAAAGACGCGGCGGCGTGCAACAGAATTTCGCCCGCCAGCGCACAATCGCCGCGTGAAACTGGGGCGCCGTCGCCTTACTTGCCCGTGAAGAACGACTTCACCGCGTGCACGGTGACCTGGCGCCCGACCTTGGCGATCGCCTCGGTCAGCGGGATCTCCTTCGGGCACACCTGCACGCAGTTCTGGGCGTTGCCGCAGTTGTTGACGCCGTCCGGGCCCATGAGCACATCGAGGCGCTCGCCCTTGAGCCGCTTGCCGGTGTCGTGCTCGTTGAAGTACAGCGCCTGGCCGATCGCCTGCGCCCCCAAGAACGAGTTGTCCTTCGTGAACTGCGGGCAGGCCTCCAAACAGCAGCCGCAGGTCATGCAGCGCGACAGCGCGTAGCGCTCTTCCTGCTTCGAGGGGTCTTCCTTCGGCCCCGGGCCGAGCGCCGCCGTGCTGTCGATCGGCACCCAGGCCTTGACCCGGGCCAGGTTGTCGAACATCCGCTGGCGGTCGACGAAAAGGTCTCGTACCACCGGGAACTTGGTCATCGGCTCGAGGGTGATGACGCCGGTGGTCTTGCTCGGCTCGTCTTGGAGCAGGTCGGCAACCAGGGCCGAGCACGACTGCCGGACACGCCCGTTTACGACCACGGTGCAAGACCCGCAGACCTCTTCCAAGCACCCTGAGTCCCACACCGGGGGCGCGACCGGACGGCCGTCCTTCGTCGTCGGGTGCGCCGCGACCCACTGCAGCACCGAGATCAGGTTCTGCACCTCGTCCACCGGCACGTCGTACTCCTCCCAATAGGAAGGCTGCTCGGGGCCGTCTTGACGCTTCAGGCGGAGGACGAACTTGGTGCGGGGCGCGGGTGCGATCATGGCGGGTCAACTCTTCTGCGCAGAGGGACGTTCTTGGAGGATGGCCGAGTCTTCCTCGACTTCGAACAGAGAAATCAGCAAGGGCGGGCCGAGTTTGGCGATCAAGATCGAGATCACGATCGGCAGGACCAGCGTGAGCAACGCCTTCGCATAAACGTCAAGGTTGGGGTTCAGAACGGCCGTTTCCAGGTCCACGGCAAGGCCAGAGCTAAGCAGCCAGAACCAGAACCCGAGGGCGACACAGGCTTGTCGGATGCGGCGGCGGGAAAGGAAACGCTCGTCTTTGGAGATGAGTCCAGATTTGCGGCCGAGCTCCCGGTAAGCGCAAACGCCGACGATGCCCGCGAATAGCAGCACCCCCCAAACGGCGGACAAGGAGAGGCCGGTAGCAATTTCAGGCTTGAACCAACCGCTGGTTTCGATGGTGTGACACAGCGGAAAGCAGAACACCCAGACCGCGATCACGCTCAGGACCGTGGCGAGCTTGAGGGCGCCCCGCGTGGGCTGCTGGGGTGAGCTTGAAGCCCACCGTCGCGGCCAGCCCGCCGAACGCCAGCCCGGCGAGCGCGGGAACGACGAACCACACGACGCCCCAAGAAGTCCAGTTGCCGGTCCAGCCGCCCAGCACGCTTATGCCGGTGTGGTACAGCACGTAAGCCGCAAGCAGACATAGCCCAGCCCCGGCGAACCGTAGCAGCGTAAGGGCCGGGTTGTGATGCGCTTCGGGCATGCGGGCAGGTCGGGATTAACTCGCGGCGGCAGGTTCGGGCTTCTTGGTCTCTTTCTTGGCGCCGTAGTCGCGGATGCGCGGCGCGACGATCGGGGTCGGCACGTCTTCCCAGACGATCTCGTGCGAGGCGGTGTCCGCGTTGAACTTGGCCACGGCGGTCTTCAGGAACTCGCCGTCGTCGCGGTCCGGGTAGTCGGTGCAGTAGTGGCAGCCGCGCGACTCCTTCCGCTCGATGCCGGCCTGAAGCATGGCCTCGCCGTACAAGATCATGTCCCACAGCACCCGGGCGAACGCCAGGTTCTGGTTGGTCCACTTGCCCGAGTCGCTGAGCTTCAGGTCCTGGTACTGGGCCTTGATCTCGCGGACGTCTTCGAGGGCCTTGGCCATGCCGTCCATGGTGCGGACGACCGTGCACTGGTCGTTCATGATCTGGCCGAGCCGCTTGTGCAACTCATACGGGTTGTAGGTCCCGTTCGCCCGGGCGAGCTTGTCCACCTTGGCCTGCTCGGCCTGGACGAACTTGTCGACGACCTCGTCGGGCACCTCGGCGGCCGGCCGGCCGACCGGCTTGCGGGCGTAGTTCGCCACCCCCAGCCCGCAGAAGATGCCGTCGAAGATGCACGACAGCAGGGCGTTGGCGCCCAGGCGCGTGGCGCCGTGGTACTGGTAGTTGACCTCGCCGAAGGCGTAGAGCCCCGGGATGTTGGTCATCATGTTCCACCGCGAGCCGTGCACCATGCCCAAGTGGGTTTCCTTGGACGGGTCTTTCTTGATCAGGGCGTCGCGGTCTTTGGCGACGTCGGTCAGGAACTGGGGCCGGGGCTCGACGTCGGTGTCGTAGACGGTGTACAGGCCGCCCATCGAGTAGTGCACCGCCGGGAAGATCTTCATGGCGACCTCGCGCGGGTCGTCGCCGGTGAACTTCTCGTAGATCTCCAGGATGGCCGCGAGCTTGTCCTTGGTCGGGCCGGGCAGGTGGGTGATGTCGAGGTAGGCCATGCGGCCGCCGCCCACGCCGAAGCCCTGGAGGCAGGCGTCAAAGACCTCCCGGGTCGCCACGTCGCGCGACACCAGGTTGCCGTGCCGCGGCGTCGGGCCGTAGTTGGCGTACTTCTCTTCGAGGATGTACCAGCGCTCGTGCTCGGGGATATCGTTGGGGTGGCGGTCGGCGTCGGGGTGGGGCGTCCAATTGCCGTCGGCGTCTTTCACCCCGGGCACCCAGACGCGCCCGCCTTCGCCCCGGGCCGACTCGGACATCAACCGGCACTTGTCTTCGCCCGGGATCGCTGTTGGGTGCACCTGCACCATCTCGGGGTTGCCCAGCCAGGCGCCGGCCTGGTAGCAGCGCGCCGCGGCGCCGCCGGTGCAGATCACCGACATCGTGCTCTTGCCGAATAGCAACCCGTTTCCGCCGGTGGCGACCACCACGGCGTCGGCGCGGTAGGCCTGGATCTCCATCGTCCGCATGTCTTGCGCAACGATGCCCTTGCAGGCGCCGTCCTCGTCGAGGATGGGCCAGAGGAACTCCCAGAACTCGAACTTGCGCACCTTGCCCTGGGCCTCGAACCGGCGGGTCTGCTCGTCGAGGCCGTAAAGCAGCTGCTGGCCGGTCGACGCGCCGGTGTAGTGCGTCCGCCGGAACACCGAGCCGCCGAAGTAGCGACGGTCGAGGAAGCCCTCGGACGTCCGGTTGAACGGCACGCCCATGCGGTCCATCAGGTCGATGATCCGCGGCGCCCAGTACGCCATCTCGTACACCGGCGGCTGGTGGTTCAGGAAGTCCCCGCCGTACAGCGTCTCGTCGAAGTGGTTGTATTCGCTAAAGCCCTCTTCCTTGACCGGCGGCGTGGCCGCGTTGATCCCGCCCTGCGCACACACCGAGTGCGAGCGTTTCACCGGCACCATCGAAAACAGATCAACCGGCAGGCCGGCTTCGGCGACACGCACGGCCGCGGCCAGCCCCGCCAGGCCTCCGCCGACCACGATCACGCGGGGCTGGGTATCGCTAGACGTGTGGCTCACCATGGCGGGGTTCCAGATTGCGTTCGTGCGTTCAAGATCCGGGGCGTACCGGATGTCTTCGGGATAACACTAGGCCTGTTTTAGCCGCCGGGGCGGATCGGCCCTCATTCCTGGGCTTTGAGGTTCAGGTACGTCCGGATCTGACCCGGCAGTTCGTCGGGGATTTCGTAGGTCAGGGCCCCCCAGACCGCGGCCACGGTGAAGGCGGACAGCGTCAGGCCCATCCCCAGGCACACCAGCCCCCAACGATTCATCGCCTTCTGCGTCGTGGTGAGGCCCCAGGTGATCGCGGCGGTCCACAGCCCGTTCGACCAGTGGTACACCACCGCCAGGGCCCCGACGAGATAGAACAGCGCCACCGCCCAGTTCGTCTGCAGCGACAGCGCCGTGGTGGCGTGGGCCAACGGCACGCTCTCTTGCCCGAACGCGGCCATCGCGCTCGGCCCCTCGGCACGGCCGATGAATGGGTACTCGATCACCCCGAGCGTCCAGCCCCACCGCAGGGTCGCGACGTGGAAGAAGATGAACGCCAACGCCAGCCAGGCCGACCACCGCTGCAGGGTGTAGCGCAGGTTCCCGCCGAACTTGTAGCTGAAGCTATTGGACTTGCCCGAGAAGATGTACAACACCCCGAGCCCGGCGTGGAACGCGATCGGCAGCCACAGCCCGAAGAGCTCCAGGAACAGCAGCGCCGGCAGGCTGTGGATGAAGTCGACTTCTTCTTGGAAGTAGTGCGTGTCGCCCAGCAGCTCCGCCAGCGCCATCTGCATGTTCGTGAACAGGTGGAAGATCACGAACACGCCCACGGGCATAATGCCGGTGAGCGAGTGCAGCCGTCGCAGCAGGAAGTGGTTCTTGCGGTAGAGCGCCAGCGGGTCGAGGCCGGCGCCGGGCGTGGTTGCGGTCGATGGGCTGGCGGCGGTCGACAAGGCGAGGGCTCCGGGCTTCCGCGCGGGCGGCGGGGGGGCTCAACCGGCCGACGGGCGCGACGCCTGGCCGAGTTGCACGTAGCGCGACCGCAGCTCATATAGCGCCGAACCGAGCAGGTCGCGCTCGTCGTCGCCGAGGTTGCCCGCGGTCTTGGTTTCGAGCACGCCGAGCGTGTCGATGTGGTGGCGGGCGAGCTCGAGGTCGAGCATCGGCTCGCCGGTGCGCGGGTCGGCCATGCCGCCCATGGCCATGATGGCCTGCGTCGCGATGGTGCTAATCAGCGTCTCGAAGCTGGCCGGGGGGATGCCGCCAGGGGCGCTTCCGGGCGGACTTCCGGGGGAACCGCGGCCCGCGGGGTCGGACGCCGTGGCGGATTCGTCCCCGGCCGACGAACCGGCGTCGGCCGCGCCCGAAAGACGCTGCTTCTCGGCCCGCGCTTGGGCTTTCCAATCGTCGTCGATCTGGATCTGTGGCGGGTCGTCGGGCATCGGACGGGGCTGCGTCGCGGGTTACAGGCGTGACCCAAAGTATAGATGACACGGCCGGTTCCGGCCGGCCTTGAGGGGCCTGTTTTCGTCAATTGAGAGCCGTCCGCAGGTCAGCCGAAGATCGCCGTCCAGGCCCGGCCGACGTCGTGCCACGTCGTGGCCAAGAACACCGCGCCGATCAGCAGCAGGCCCGCCACCAGGGCGACGGTCTGCACCGCCGCCGGCGCCGGGGCGCCCCGGACCTTCTCAATCGCCAGGAAGACCATGTGCCCGCCGTCCACCACCGGGATCGGCAGGAAGTTGATCACCGCCAGGTTCACCGAGATGAGGCCGAAGAAGAACAGGGTCCACGGGATGCCCCGCCGGGCCACGCGCGAGCCTTCGTGCACGATGCCCACCGGCCCGCGCAGGTGCTTGACCTTCACCGTGCCCTGCCAGAGCCGGGCCATCATGATGTAGACCTGCTGGATCGATTCCTTGGTCTTGGTCAGGCCGATGGCGACCGCCTCGAGCGGACCGCCCTGGATCACCACCCGGTCGGCCTCGAACCCTACGCCGACCGCGTCGTGCGGCCAGCTCCACCGGGCGGCTTTGAGCGACTCGCGCACCGGCTGTTCCAGGTCCACGAAGACCGACGTCTGCAGCCCCGGCCGGTTCTCCTCGAACTTCAACTCCACCCGGGCCTCGCCGCGTTCGCCGGCTTGCTGCAGGGCGGCCTGGATGTCGGCCCAGTCCGCCACGGCTTGGCCGTCGATCTCCACCAGCTTGCTCCCGCCGGCCGGGGGCGGGCCCTCGGCGGCCTCGGCGATCACCGAGCCCTCAAGCACCCGCGCGATCCGCGGCGAGTCGAGCGCGATGTCGATGCCGATGCCCAGCAGGCCGTCGTCGGTACGCACCGGCTGGAGCGCAACGCGTTGATCGCCGCGCCAAACGTCGATCGAAACCGGTTCGTCGCCCGCGCCACGCAGCGCGCCGGAGAGTTCACCGATGTCCGCCGGCCAGTCCACCGAGCCCACGCGGGCGATCAGATCGCCTTCTTGCATGCCCGCCTTGGCGGCCGGTGAACCCTCGGTCACCGTCTCGACCCGCACCGGCGCCGTGAGACCCAGCAGGCTGTCGGGCCCCTCGGGTGCGGGGATCATCGCCGGCCGCGGCCGGAGCGTCACCGGGGCGGATTCGCCGTCAGCGCTCGTGAATATCGCCGCCATGGACGCACCCCCGGAGCCATCGAGCGCACGCGTGACTTCCGACCAACTCGCCACCGGTGTGTCGCCCAATCGGGTAAGCGTCATGCCCTCGGCCACGCCGGCGTCTTGGGCGGCGCCCTTGTCGGCGTTCACAAAACCCACTTCGAGCGAGCGGGGCGGTTCGATCCCGGCCGAAAGCAGCTGATCGAGCCGCCCGATGCGTGGCGTGATGCGGTAAGTCAGCGGCTGGGCTTCGCCGGCCCGCTCGACCTCGAGGGTGATGATGTCGTCGGCCCGGCCGAGCGCGGTGGCCAGGCGGACCTGGGTCCAGTCGGTGGCCTCGTCGCCGTTGACGGTGAGCACCCGGTCGCCTTGGCGCAGGCCCAGGCGGGTCGGGTCGTCGTCGTGACCCTCGGCGTAGGTCGTCGCCGCGGCCGAGCCGGACACGACCCCGCCCACGGTCGCCGCCGGGAACGGCACGCCGATCCAGAACGCCACGATAAACAGCAGCACGCCGACGATCAGGTTCACCACGACGCCGGCCGAGATGACCGCAGACCGGGCCCCGATCGACTTGTTGTTGAACGCCTGCGGGTCGTCCGACCGGGCGTTGGGATCGAGGTCTTCCTGCCCCAGCATCTTCACATAGCCGCCCAGGGGCATCCAGTTCAGGCGGTACTCGGTGGCGCCCAGGCCCAGGGCCGACTCGGCCTCGACCAGGTCGGCGCTGCGCAAGGCAAGCGGGGCCTCGGGGTCGGGCTTCTTGTCGTCGGCTTCGGCCGGGGCGGGCGGCGCCTTGCCGTGCTCGGTCAGCCACGCCGACACGCGCTGGCGATACTCCAGCTCGGTCGAACCGGCCCGCACGCCCACGCCCTTGCGGTAGCTGCACAGGGCACGGCCGAAGCCCACGGCGAACTGCGGGCAGCGGATGCCCACCTTCTTCGCCACCAAAAAGTGGCCCAGCTCGTGGACCACGATGAGCAGGCCGAAGCCCAGGATGACCAGCAGGATTTGGGGCAGGCTTTCGAGCATGCGGGCATCAGCCTAGGCGGGCAGGGGTTTGCGGGCGAGGGCGGTCTTGCGCGGCCAGCGTCAGCCGTTCCAGGCCCGCGGCGACGTGTTCTCGGGCTCGGCGGTCGGCCTCCAGCACCGACCCCAGGTCGTCTATCGGCCGAGGGGGCGCCGCGTCCATCGCCGATTCGATCAGCGGGAAGATTTGGCCCATCCGCACCCGGTGCGACAGGAACGCCTGCACCGCCGCCTCGTTTGCGGCGTTCAGCACGGCGCCGGCGTCGCCGCCGCCCTCGACCGCTCGCCGGGCCAGGCCCAGCGCCGGGAACCGGTGGTGGTCCGGGCCCTCGAAGCTCAGCCCCGAGGTCGCGCCCCAGTCCAGCGGCTTGGCGCAGCTCGGCGGGCGGTCGGGGTGGCACAACGCCGCGTGGATCGGGCCCTTCATGTCGGGTGCCGCCAGCTGCGCGATCGTCGCGCCGTCGAAGAACTCGACCATCGCGTGGATCACCGACTGCGGGTGCACCAGCACCGCGAGCTTGTCGGCCGGCAACCCGAACAGGTGGTGAGCCTCGATCACCTCCAGGGTTTTGTTGACCATCGTGGCCGAGTCGATCGTAATCTTCGGGCCCATGTTCCAGGTCGGGTGGACCAGCGCCTGCTCGGGCGTGGCGTCTTGGATCACTTCGTATGACGCCGTCCGGAACGGCCCGCCCGACGCGGTCAGGATCACGCGCCGCACCCGCTCGGCCGGCTCGCCGCGCAGGCACTGGGCGACCGCCGCGTGTTCCGAGTCGACCGGCAGCAGCTCGGCGCCGTGCGCCGCGACCGCGGGCATCACCAGCGACCCGGCGGCCACCAGCGTTTCTTTGTTCGCCAGCGCCACGGTCCGGCCAAGCTCCACCGCCGCGAGCGTGGCCGGCAGGCCGGAGACGCCGACGATCGCCGCCATCACCGTGTCGCACTCGATGTCGCGCACGAGTTGCTCGGCCGCGTCGGGGCCGGTGCGCACCCGAGCGTCGGGCATCCGCCGGCGGACATCGGCCGCCGCGTCCTCGTCCGCGATCGCCAGGTCACGGCAGCCGAACCGCGCGGCCTGCTCGGCCAGCAGCTTCGACGACCGCCCGGCGGCCAACCCCACGACCTCGACGTCGCGCGTCTGCGTCCGCCGCAGGTGCTCGACCACCGCGAGGGTGCTCTCGCCGATCGATCCCGTCGAACCGAGAACAATCAGCCGCGTGCGGCCGTGGGCCATGTGGTTCACGCCGGGCTCCCCGCATCGACGACCGAGTTGGAGTAGCCCGAGCCTTCGGCGTCCCCCGCGGCGCTGGCCGGCTGGGCGTCGCCCGAGTCGTCGCCGTCGCCCCCGCCGGCTTTGGACGACGAAGACTTGGACCGCCGTCGCCGCCGGCGCTTCTTTTTGGGTCCCGACTCTTCGGCCGAGGTGTCCGCGTCCGGCGCATCGCCCTCGCTGTGCTGCGCGTCCGGCTTGGCTTCGGCGTCGGTGTCCGATGCCTCGCCTCCGCTCGCTCCGCCGGCTTCGTCGCCGTTTTGCGACTCGCCCGTCTTGGACGAGGCTTTCTTGCGCGACCGGCGCCGCCGGCGCTTCGTCTTCGGCGCCGCCTCCTCGGACTCGCCCGACTCGTGCACGTCGTCTGCCTTGCCGGTTGCACCCGCGTCGCTGGCATCGTCGGCTTCCGCGTCGCTCGCCTTGGGCCCGGCCGAGCTCTTTTCTCGACCGCCCTCCGACTGCTCGGCCTTTGCGGATTCGTCGCCGCTCTCGGCGGCGTCCTCGGGGTCGCCGTCCGATGCCTCATCGCCAGCGCCTTGTTCGGTCTGCGAGTCGGCGGCGCCGTCTTCCTCGCCCGACGACTTGCGGCGTTTGCGCCCGCCGCGTCGGCGTCGACGCCGCTTTTTCTTGGGCGCGTCGGTGAACTCGTGTTCCGACGCTTGGCCGGGGTCGTACGAAGGCGAGTCGCGCCCGGCCGGGTCGGCCTCGGCTTCGGCGGCGGCCTCCTCCAGGCTCGGGCCCCAAGGCTCGTCGTCGGGCCCCTCGTTGGCCGTGCCGTCCTCCGCGTTGTCGTCGCCGACCACTTCCTCTTCATCGATGGATCGGCGGACATCCTCGATCCGCTGATACGCGCCCTCGCGCGGCGGCGGCAGGGAAGCCTTGCCGTCGGGCAGCTCGATGGCCAGGGCCTTGCCCGAGTCGTCGAAGGCCTGCACGTCCACGAAGTCGAGCGCGGCGCCGCCCACGCGCACCAGCACCTGCGCGCCCGTGCGGTCTTCCAGCCGGGTCAGCTGCGCCCGCTTGCGGTTGAGCAGGTGGAACGCCACGTCCGGGCTGATGGTCAGCTCGACGCGCCTCGCGTCCGGCCGGTGCATCACCACCGCGAGCCGTCGCATCACCGACAGCAGCACCGACTCGGCCGACTGCGTGTACCCGCGGCCCTGGCAGTGGCGGCACACGGTCTCCAGGCTCGAGCGCAGCGACGGCCGCATCCGCTGCCGCGTCATCTCCATGAGGCCGAACTGGCTGATCGCGCCGATGCGGGTCCGG
>JBCCXV010000043.1:0-11374 GCA_039191195.1 Planctomycetota bacterium | reverse complement strand
GCCATCCAGCACCACAGCCTGGCCCAGGTAGTAGCGCCCGGCCCGGGCGAACTGCTCCGCGTCGCACACCCAGCCCGGCGTGAAGCCCGCCGCCACCTGCTGGGCGTAGAAGTCCCCCAATTCCAGCCCCGCAACCTCCAAGGGCTCGGGCCAGTCGTAGGACGTGGCGTAAGGCTTCGTCTTGGGCGCACCAAAGGGGTCGTACACCCACACCCCAACCGCGCACAGCGCCACCGCCGCCGCGAGCGCGCCCAGCAAGACCGGGCGCACCTTCCGCGACCCCGACGCCCGATGGGGCGAGGGCATCCGCAGCGGGCCGCGCTCTTCGGGCTGCCCCCACCGCGCACCCAGCGATGCCTCGATGCGACGCTGCAACGCCACGCTCTCGCGCAGCGATGCCTCTTGTTCCAGCCGCGCCTCGAACCGCCTCGCTTCGTCCGCGCCCATCACCCCGTCGAGATAGCGCTCGACGGCGTCCTCGCGAGACAGCGGGGTTGGGTCTTGGTCCTTGGAGGGGCTCATGCGGTCCTCTCCGGTTCGTCGGCTCCCGACAGCATCTCTCGCAACTTCTTACGGCTGCGGTGCACATGGCTCATGGCCGTGCCTTCGGGGATCTCCAAGGTCTCGGCGATCGTGCGGTAGTCCAAGCCCTCCAGCGTACGCATCAGCAGGCAGGCCCGGGCGTCGGGAGAGAGCGTCGCCAGCGCCGCATCCAGTCGGTCGTCGAAGGCCTCGGTCACAGCGCCGTTCGCGCCCGACGCCGTGAGCGACTCGACCGCGTCGCCCCCCACGTCGTGCTGTCGCCGCGACCGCTTCCGCCTCGCGTTGAGCGCTAGGTTACGCACAATCCTCGCCGTCCACGCCCCGAAGGAGGTCCCCGGCGTGAAGTCGTCTCGACGTCGATAAGCCACCGCTGCCGCCTCTTGCATCAGGTCTTCCGCGTCTTGGCGGTGGCCCAACAAACCCACCGCCAGCGACCACAGCCGTCGGCGGTTGGCCGCCCACTCGCACGCAAAAGATTGGGGGTCCAACGTCCCATGCGCGGGGTCCGTCGGCCCCGCTCCGGTTGGCTTGTGCATCCCAGACCTCGCTGCGCAGCCTGCGCATGTTGCAACAACACGCCCCGATTGCGAACCGACAGCGCAGGAGAATCATTCCCACCAAGGTTTAGCCGAAGGTTGTAGTCCGCTTGTGCACCGGGCGAGCCCGCTCAGCCACGGTCGTAATAGAACCGCTCGTGCACAATCTTCCCGTCGGCGTTCCAACGCGCCACCACCACCTGTTCGACGCGGTAGTCCTTCCCGTCGACCCCCACCCAGTCCATCACGTTCTGGTACATCGACGTGTCGCCGTCGACCGCCACCGCCTGGGCCTCAAAGCCCCTGAATGCCTTCACCGAGTCCACAAAAGCCTGCTCGCGCTCCAAGTTGAACGCCAGGCCCACGCTGTCGCCATACGCCGGCTCGCTCATCACCACGTCGTCGGCGTAGAACTCGCGCATGGCGTCCATAATCCGGCCGGCGCGGATGTATTCCAGCAGGTCGTGAATGCGTGCGGGCATGTCGTGCCTCCAAAGGAAGCCGTGACACTAGGCCGCAGGCCGCCCGTGGGTGTGCCGAACGCCCACGCGGCGACTTGAAGACCCGCTCCAAGCCGTCGCTCGGATTCTTATAGAAGTTCGGTGGCCCCGCGGCTATCTTGGGGGCACAGTTTCACCGGCGTCGCCTCGGCCGGGCGGCCCCGCAGCGCGTGCCGCCGCAGAAAGGCTTGTCCCCGCATGACCACAACGAACCACACCGACCCGGGGGGGCCGGGAGTTGCGGCGGGGGCGGGACTTCCGGCGGGGCGGGCGGAACCGCGCCATCCCGACCGGGCGCCCGCCTTCACGCTCATCGAGCTCCTGGTCGTCATCGCCATCATCGCGCTGCTCATCGGCATCCTCCTGCCCGTGCTCGGCGCCGCACGCGAGTCGGCCCGCAACGCCCAGTGCCTCAGCCAGTTCCGCCAGATGGGCATCGCCGCGGTGAACCTCTCCGGCGACAACGACGGCCACCTCCCCGCCGTCGACGCCTACGGCTTCTACAGCCAGGTCGATGAGCCCCTCCGACGCTCCTGGCTCGGCAACGAGGTCGACGACGTCTTCCCCGGCCTCATGAGCCTCCCCGCGCCGCTCAACCAATACCAGGGCTCCTTCGTCGACTACATGAGCCAAGACCCGGTCGGACAGGGCATGTACCGCTGCCCCTCGCTCGACGCCGGCGAGGTCGGCTCCGGCGCCGCCACCAACCTCAGCAACGGCGCCTTCGACTACACCATGATGCAGACCCTCAGCGGCGCGTTCGTCGAAACCTTGCCCACCGGCATGTACTACTACGACGACACCAACTTCTTCTCGCCCAGGACAGACTTCCCCGCCGTCCCCCTCTTCTTCGAAGAAGACCCCGCCCAGAACAACAACGGCACGCTCACCGGCGGCTCCCGCGAAGCCGGCTTCGGCGGCGACGACCTCATGGGCAGCTGGCACACCCAGCAACGCACCAACTTCGTCGCCGTCGACGGCAGCGCAACATCCTTCTTCTTGAACGAGATCTACGACGACAACGGCTCGTACCAACCCAACGGCGTGTGGTTCGAAGTCCCCGGGCAACGCGAGCGGTGGGAGGGCTACAGAGCCAACGACACCCAGTTCGCTCCCGGACCCGCCAACTTCGGCAACGGCTGGGCCATGTGGGACAAGGTCCGCGTCGGCGACCCGCTCTAACCGCGCAAGTCACACCGGCCGATTCGCCAACGCCGTCGAATCCTCCACGCCCAGCGACTGGTAGATCTGCTTCGTCGCGTTCGACTTGTTCAGCGTGTACAGGTGCACCCCCGCCACCCGGTGGTCGAGCAAGTCACGGCATTGCTCGGTCGCCCAGTGCACACCCACCCGGGCCACGGCCGCCTCGTCATCCCCCGCACGCTTGAGCGCCCGCAGCAGCGCCGCCGGGAAGCGCGACCCCGCCGACAAGTCGGCCATCCGCCGCATCCCCTTGCGCGTCGTGATCGGCATGATGCCCGCCACGATCGGCACGTGGATCCCCGCCAGCTCGCAACGCTCGCGGAAGTCGTAGAAGTCGCGGTTGTCGAAGAACAGCTGCGTGCAGATGTAGTCCGCACCGGCGTCGATCTTCGCCTTCAGGTGGTCCATTTCATCCAGCCGGTTCGGCGTCGCCGGGTGGCCCTCCGGGAAGCCCGCCACGCCAATCCCAAACGGCTCGCCGCCGAGCTCGGTCTCCAGCTTGCGGACAAAGCCCACCAGCCCCGCCGCATACCGGAACGCGTCCGACGCACGGTCGTGGTCCGGCCGATCCCGGGGCGGGTCGCCGCCCAACGCCAGCACGTTCCGCACCCCGATCCCGGCGTACCGCCGAAGCACCGCCGCGATCTCCTCCTCCTGATGACACACGCACGTCAGGTGCGGGATCGGCGTGATGTCCGTCGTCGTCGCGATCCGCTCGACCAGGTCGTGCGTCAGCTCCCGCGTCCCGCCGCCGGCGCCGTACGTCACCGACACGAAGCTCGGCTTGAGTGGCGCCAAATCGGCGATCGCCTCGTACAACGCCTGCGCGCCCGCCTCGTTCTTCGGCGGGAAAAACTCGAACGAAAACGTCGTCTTGCTGCGATCCAGGATCTCGGTAATCCGCATGGAAGCCATCCTAATCGGGCGCGCCCCGCCCCGCGTGCGGTCAGTCCAGCTCCACCCACCGCACGGTCATGCCACCCGACGCGGTTAGCGGGGCCAGGCCGGCGAGGTCGCGCACGTCGTCGTCGGTCGCGGGGGTGTCGTAGACGGTCACCTCGGTCAGCCGTCCGACGAAGCCCTGGCTGCCATCCGGGTCCGCCGCCAGGCCGAACTGCGCCGCGCTTGACCAGGCGCTCAGGTCGCCCGTCACCGTCTGCGTATCCACCAGCAACCCGTCGGCGTACAGCCGCAGCTCCGAACCGTCGTAGGTGACCACGGCGTGGTGGTCGGCGTTGGCCGTCCAGACGCCCGAACCCGAGGCCGTCGTCCCCGACCCGCCCGTCCCGGAGGTGCGCACCCAGCCCTGGGCGCCCGACCCGCTACGGCCGAGCCCCATCGCACGGTTGTTGTCAGCCGCCTGGAAGCTCACCAAACGCGCGTCGCTCGTGAGCGAGGTTGGCCGAAACTCCACCTCGATCGTAAACGCGTCCGACGCGTCGAGCAGCGCGTCGAGCTTGCCCCCACCCGTCCCGGCCTCCAGCACCGCCACCCCCGCGGCGTTCACGTTCAGCCCCCCCCCGCTCACCCACGACACGTTGGCGGGGTCGCTCACCGTCAGGTCCAGCGCCACGCCGACACCCGAGGTGTCTTCGACCACGGCCGGGTCGAGGTCGGTCGTCACCGTTTGCGCACTCGCCAGCTGCGTCGCCTGGTTCTCCGTCAGGTTGCCGTTGTAGAGCCGGATGTCGTCCATCCGGCCGTGGAACGGCTCCTTCCATCCGCTCGACGTGCCGTTGCCGCTCTGCCACTGGTTCACGCCGAAGGTCCAGGGCTCTTCGTTGCCCGCGCCGCCCGACGTCGCGCCCAGCCCACCGGCGTACGCCTGCGTGTCGACCAGCGCGCCGTCGAGGAATAGCCGCGTCCCGCCCACGCCCCAGGTGTAGGCCACGTGGTGCCAGGTGTTGGCGGAGATGCTGTTGTTCTCTTGGATGATGTAGCTCTGGCTGGTGCTCTGCATGCGCACCCACAGGTCGTCGCCGAGCAGCCGAATGGAGAAGTGCCCCCCGTTGTCATAGCCCGTTGAGTCGCGCGACACGAGCCCCTGGTTGCCGGTGAGATCGTTGGCGTAGAACCAGAACGAGATGGCGCCGGAGTCGAGCTTGAACGCGTCGTCGTGCGGCACCTCGACGAAGTCGTCGGACCCGTCGAAGGACCCGGCCCGCCCATCCTGCCCGCCGGACACGGTCGTGGCGCCGTTCCGGTAGGCCCCGTCGTGGTCGCCGGTGTCGTCGGTTGCGGTGGTCGGGACGCTCGCGCCCCCCGAGGCGTACAAGCCGCCGCTCGCCAGCAGCGCCGTGTCGACGTGCAACGGTGTGCCGCCGCCGGTAGCCGAGATGTCGTCCCCGGCGATGAGCAGCCCAAAGACCTCGCTGTCGTTCTCGATGGTGACGTCGCGGTCGACCCATACCAGGCCGCTGATCGTGCCGTCTTTCAGGTTGAGGTTGCGGTTGTTGCCGTAGACGTACAGGGCGAGGTCTTCGGTCCGGGACGAGTCGTCGTTGATCGTCGACCCGTTCTCGATCGTGACGTTGTGGTTCGCCCAGATTGTGAGCGTGGCGCCGGCGTCGAGCTCGATGTCGCCGTCCTTGAGCTCGAACGTGTTGTTGATCGCCAAGACGACGTCGCCTCGGATGGTCACCTGGGCGCCGTTCTCGATCGTGAGCCGGTTGTAGTGCACCAGCGTGTCCGATCCGCTCGACCCAATCGTGTGGCTCCCGCCGCTGAACGTCTGATTGCCCGTGTGGCTCGGCAGACTCGGCGGCGAGGGCGGTTCGACGGCCGTGCTTGCGCTCTGCGCGCCCGTTGAACCCGTCACCGATCCGCCGCCGCTCGTGTCGATCACGCTGCTCGGGTTGCCTCCCGGGCCGACGTAGACGTTGCCGCGGATTTGGCCGCCATCGATCTCAATGTCGTTGGAGGAGGTCGAGTTGGTCCCGACGCTCGCGTTCGAGCCTTGGTTCGAGCCGCCGTAGTCGCCCATCGAGCTGTCGTAGCTGTCGATCACGCCGTTGTTGGTGAGCGTGAGCTTGTCGGCGAGCGTGACGCCGTAGTCCGACGGCGCCCCCGAGCCCACGTCGTCCAGCCGCCACCGGGCGACCACCGTCGGCGCCGGCACGGTCACCTGGTTGAACTCGTACAGCGCCACCGCCGAGCCCAGCGTTGAGGTCGTCGGCGTGCTCGCGCCACCCCCCGCCGCCCAGTCGATCGATCGCTTGTAGACGTCCAAGCCCGCGGCGTTGAGGTGGCTAAAGACAAACCCGCCATCGGCCATGGGCATCACGACCCGCCGTCCGGCCATCGCCGAGCCGTCCGCCGCCGACGCCCCGGCCTCGTAGGCCACCCACGACGCGTCGGAAGACGAGATGCGCTCCGCCAGGATCACCGCGCCCGAGCCCAGCTCGCCCTGGCTCTCCCGTGCGATCGCGCGGCTGCTATTCAGGAATACCATCCGGCCCGAAGACAGCCCCGACGTGATCTCGTGCGTGGTGTT
This sequence comes from Planctomycetota bacterium, assembly GCA_039191195.1. GTDB lineage: Bacteria > Planctomycetota > Phycisphaerae > Phycisphaerales > Phycisphaeraceae > JBCCBV01. The sequence continues at coordinate 5,099 of JBCCXV010000043.1, read as the reverse complement.
CACGATGTCGATCTCGTCATCGTTGTAGAACGAAGCAGACGACTGCGAGGCCTCGAGGTCGTCCCACAGGTGGGTCTCGTCGGTCACCACCCCGCCGGTGAAGGCGTTGAGCTTGGTGTTGACATTCGAGGAGTACACGTCCTCGGTGACGAACGCCACATCCGCGTTGGCCGTAGCCGCATCGAACGCCGACTGGCTGGCGTTCTCATCCAGGTACGTCACCGTGTAGCCCCAGGCCTCGAACTGCGCCTGCTTGAGCAGGTCTTCGCTGTGCGGAGAGGACGCGTTGTTCGTCACAAACAGGAGCCGGTTGCCGGCCGACGTCGCCGCGCCCGGCTGCACCACCACCGACGCCCGGTGCGACACGCCGTCGAACGTCCCCACCGCGGTGATCGTCACCGGGTCCGTCGTGTTGTTCGCAAGGTCGCCGTCCGGGTCGCTCGCCGTGATCGTCACCGTGCCCCCGGCCACCGACACGTTCGACGCCCACACGCCCACGCTCTGGTCGCTCCGCCACGTGTCCGTCGCCTGGATGTACGCCAGCGCCAGCTGCACGCCCGACTCGGCCGCGCCCCGAGCCCCGGCGTGGTTCTTCACGTTCTCCGCCACGGCCGTCGCCGTCTGCTGGCGACCGAGGTACGTCGACGCCATCGTCACCGACGCCGCCAGCACCACCAGCACCAGCATCAGCACCACGCCGCGTCGGCGGGGGGGAATTCGCCGCTTCATGACGAGCCCTCGTCGGTCCGCAAGCGGCTCTCCACCACCAGCCAGTCGTCGAAGGCGCCCGGCGTGATCCGCAACGTCAGCACCACCACCGCCGCGTCGGCCGCCGTCGCGTCGTCCAGCGTCGGCGTGAACGCGTCCACCTCGGTCACCCAGGTCCGCCCCGTCATCGTCCCGGCCGTGATGAGCCCGTCGGTCACGGTCTGGAAGTTGTCGGTGAGCGCGTACGACACGTCCGTCGCCGACGGGTCGGCGTCGTACAGGGTGATCGTGTCGGCGGCCGCGTCGTAGCTCAAGCGACGCAGCTCTAGCAGGTCCGGCGTGTCGTCGCCATCCAGGTCAGAGCGCCACAGCACCATGTAGTCGGCGCCGAAGGCCAGGACCTGACGGCACTCGCGCAGCGACGCCGTCAACCGCGCGTGCGCCGCCTTGCGCGACGCCACCAGCGTCCGGTAGTCGTGCGCGTCTTCTTCGCCGTATTGCGCCACCCCCAGCACCGCCAGCGCCGCCGCGGCCACCAGCGCGGCCCCGGCCGAGGCCAGCAGCAGTTCCACGAGCGTCAGCCCGCGACGGCAGGGGGACGGCCGCCTCACGACGAAGGCTCCGCCACGAACCGGCGCACCACCGCCGACACGCCGTCGGCGTCGGTCACGGTCACCGTCACCTCTTTACCGGCGATCGACCCGCCCATCGTCGCCACCGACACCGACGCGTCCGCCACCGTCACCGATCGTGACAAGCCCTGGTAAGGCGTCGGCAGCGCCGCGCCCGCCGAGGTCGTCAGCGAACCGGCCGACTCCGACCAGCCGTGGTAGTCGTCCAAGGCGTCGAACAGCAGGGCGGTGGTCTCGCCCGTGTCGGGCCCGGCGGCCGTGTCCCCCTCGGGGTCGTTGTACGGAAGCGCCAGCACCCGGTCGGCCGTGTTCTCGACCAGCTCCATCCGGTAGGCCTGCTCCAACCCGCTGAGGCCCTGCTGCTGACCGGCCGTGATCGACCCCCCGATCGTCAGCACGATCGCGGCCAGGATCACCGAGCCGATCAGCACCTCCAGCAGCGTGAAACCGTGGGGCCGACCTCGGCGGCGCGCAGCGAAGGCGATCGGGTCTGGGGCCATGAACCCTCCATCGGCGACTCCGCAAGCCCGTTTCACCCGTCTGGGCCGGTCGCCCGGCCTGCGCCGACGCGCCGCCGGCGCAATCCGCACGACCCGCTTCATGCGCCCCCTTCACGGCCCGATGTATCCCAGGTGACGGCTCCGTCTCCCAGCCCGCTCCCGCCAAACAGAACCGGCCGGCCCACACCTCACCCCGCGGCCGGGGCGGAACGAGGCCGCCGCGCCGCGTTCTCCCTGGCCGAGCTCATGCTCGTGATCGCGATCCTCGCCATCGTCACCGCGCTGGCGATCCCCCAGGCCGGCGCCGACTCGGTCCGCCGCCTCGAGTCCGCCGCCGCCATCCTCGCCGCCGAGCTCGACCAGGCCCGCCTCGACTCCATCGCCCACGGCGACGACCCCCGCGTCGTCGTCTTCGACACCGCCGCCCACGCCTACCACGTCGCCGCCGCCAGCGCGCCCGCCACCCCGCTCAAACACCCCACCCAGGGCACCCCCAACGCCATGGCCTTCGGCGACGGCCTCTACCACAACTGCCCCGGCGTCACCCTCGGAACCCTTTCCCTCGACGGCGACACCACCCTCGGCTTCGACGCCTTTGGATCCCTCGATCAGGCCACCAGCGCCACCATCCAGCTCCGCGCCGACGTTCACTCGGTCACCCTGACCCTCGACTCCGCCACCGGCGAAGTGACCATCACCGGCGTCCAGTAACTCGCCCCCGCGGGCAACCCCAGGTATCCTGACGGGTTACGTGCCGTGGCCCCTCCCGGGCCCGCGCCGATCCCCCGGCCTCGCCGGCCCGGAGCCGACCGCCCCGATGGACCCACCCCCGCCCACCCCCGCCGCCTCGACCGGCCCGGCCAACGCCCAAGCCCCAAACGACGGCCGGCCCGCCCAGCCCCGAAGCTGGGCCGACGTCATGGACGGCAAGCGCCGCAACGACGTCCCCGCCGGCCTCTGGTGGCGCTGCCCCAACTGCGGCGCCATGACCTACCGCAAGCAGATCGAGCAGAACCTCAGCGTCTGCCCCGAGTGCGGCCACCACTACCGCATCGACGCCGACGAACGCGTCCGCCAACTCGTCGATCCCAAAACCTTTGAAGAGCTCTGGTCCGACCTCGGCCCGGTCGACGCGCTCAAGTTCGTCGACCGCAAGCCCTACGCCGACCGCTTGAACCAGATGCAAAAAGCCACCGGCCGGCTCGACGCACTGGTCTGCGGCAAGGCCTACATCAAGGGACGCCCCGTCGTCCTGGCCGCCATGGACAGCCGCTTCATCATGGCCTCCATGGGCTCGGTCGTCGGCGAGAAGATCGCACGCTGCGCCGAGCACGCCGCCGAGTCCAAGACGCCCCTCATCATCGTCTGCGCCGCCGGCGGGGCCCGCATGATGGAGTCGTCCCTCGCCCTCATGCAGATGGCCAAGACCTCCGCCGCCATCGGACGCCTACACGACGCAGGCGGACTGTTCATCCCCATCCTCACCGACCCCACCACCGGCGGCGTCACCGCCAGCTTCGCCATGCTCGGCGACGTCATCCTCGCCGAGCCCGGCGCCCTCATCGGCTTCGCCGGCCCACGCGTCATCGCCAACACCGTCCGACAAGAACTCCCCGAAGGCTTCCAGCGGGCCGAATTCGTGCAGGAGAAAGGCTTCGTCGACCGCGTCGTGCCCCGGGCCAACCTCCGCAGCGAGATCGCCCGGATCATCGACTTCGCCGGCATGTAGCGAGCCCCTTCGCGATCCGCCGGGTAAGCGATAGGCTGGAGCGATGCATCGCGTCCTCCCCTTCCGGGCCACGCTCACGCTCCTGCTGTCCGCCGGCCTGCTCGCGCCCGCCCCCGCGTCGGCCCAGTCCCTCCAGACCGGCGAGTCCAAGCACTACACCGTCCACACCAATCTCTCCAGCCGCGAGGTCAAGCCGCTGGTTCAGCACATGGACGCGGTCTACGCCAGCTACCTGCGCCTGTTCAAGAACTTCCGCTCCCAGACCGGCGCCCGCGAGCCCCTCTACCTCGTCCGCAACCAGAACGACTACATGTCCTTCCTCGCCAGCCAAGGCATCAACGCCGCCGGCAGCGGGGGCATGTTCTACGTCTACGGCGGGGCCAACAACAGCGGCCTCATCACCTGGGTCGACGACAAGCCCCTGAGCTTCACCCTCGAAACCCTCCAGCACGAGGGCTTCCACCAGTTCGCCTGGGACCGCCTCGGACCCACGCTGCCGCTCTGGGCCAACGAGGGCCTCGCCGAGTACTTCGGCTACGCACGCATGGACAAACGCGGCAAGCTCGTCACCGGCCTCACGCCTGGCAGCGCCGTCCGACCCATCAAGCAGGCCGTCGAGCAGGGCCAGGCCATGCCCATCCGCGAACTCGTCTACATCACCAGCCAGCAGTGGGGCGCCAACCTCCGCTCCGGCGACCCCATCGGCCACATCCAATACGCCCAGTCCTGGGCCATGGTCCACTTCCTCCTCAACGCCGACCGCCAGAAGCACCGCAAGCCCTTCTTCAAGTACCTCGAACTCATCAGCAAGCGGTCCGACCCCACCCGCGCCTGGAACGAGTCGTTCGGGCCCGACGTCATCGACGCCCTCGAAGCCCGCTGGCGGACGTACGTCCTCGAAGAACTCGAGGTCGATCCCCACTCCACCGCCGTCGAACGCCTGCAACTCGTCGGTTCTTGGATGAACCGCCGCCGACTCGCCGACCAGCCCATCCCCGAAACGCTCGACGACATGCGCAAGGCCATGCTCGCCGACGGCGTCGACCGCGCCCTCGCACAGATCCAAGGCCACGGCAATCGACAACGCGCCGACCCCGACGACGACCCCTTGTCCTACCTCGACCCCCAGGGCCAGCGTCAGCCCTTCGTCCTGCTCCGCAAGCCCGGCCCCGAAGGACTGCCCGAACTCGCCGCCGAGGCCTTCCGACCCAAGCCCACCCTCAAGTGGCTCCGGCGCGGCGACAAGCTCGATCCCCTGGTCGTCGACCGCTAAGCCTGTCTAGCCCATTCGTGTTTTTCGCCGCCCCGGCGCGCCAGCCGTGACGCCTGCGACGGTCGTCCGCCAACACCGCCACGCCCGCGGCCTCGCCCGCCCGATTCCCCGCCGCCAGGGTGAACCCGCACGCCCGCACGGCCGATCCCGGTCGCGGATGTCCTGGGCCAAACACCTCCGACCCTGCCTCGCGATCGCCGCCGCCGGCGCCCTGCTCCACGGGACCCCGGCCCCGGCCGACGCCCTGCAATCCGCCG
>JBCCXV010000042.1:0-11592 GCA_039191195.1 Planctomycetota bacterium | reverse complement strand
TCCAGGTCGTAGTGGGCCCGGGTCGCCGGCTCGAAGAGGTGGACCATGACCTCGACAAAGTCGAGCACGACCCAGGTGCGGGCGTCGTCTTGGTCGCTGCCGAAGCGGGCGAAGTCGCGTTCACGCGCCAACTGCGAAACGTGCTCCGCCGCGGCCCGGATCTGGCGGTCCGACTGGCCCGTGCCCAGCACGACGAAGTTGGTCACCGGGCTCAGGCCGCGGATGTCGAGAATGGCCACGTCTTCCGACTTATCGTCGGCGAGCAGTCGCGCGATCTCGATGGCGAGCGCCCGGTCGCGTGCGTCGTCGCTCGTCGACGCGTCACGGCGGGGTTCGGGACGGCTCGAAGTTGAGGCGGACGCGCTGGGATCGACCGACGCCTGGGGGGGACGGTCGGCGGAACCGGGCGCCGGCGACTCGGAGATCACCGGCCGCGCCGGGCCGGGGCGCCGGCCATCTGGGCACGCTTCTGGCTCTTGCGCATCGCACGCTGCTTGCGTTCCGAGGGCTTCTCATAGTACGCCCGCTTCTTGATCTCCTTGGTCAAGCCCTCTTTCTCACAGAGTTTCTTGAACCGTCGGAGCATCTGTTCGGCCGATTCGCCGTTGCGGGCCTTAATCCGGATCGCCATCGGGGTGGTCTCTCTTGGGGCAGCTGGGGGTCAGCTAGGTCAGGGAGTGCGGGGTGCAAGGTCATCGGCCGGGCTCGGCCGAATCGGTGATTATCGCATTCCTCGGCCGATCCGCAACCCCCCTGGCGCGGAACGGGTCAAACCGGCTCCGGTTGGCCGCCCGAACCGGCCGGCAGCCCCCACGTGGGTCGGGGCCCGGCCAGCAGTTCGGCCCGGCGGGCCAGCCACCGGGCCAGGTCGTCGGCGCCGCATCGGCGGGCGCCTTCGGACAGTAGCGCGTGGGTCGCCGCGGCCTCGTCGGGGGCCAAGAGCTCGGCCAGCGAAGCCCGCTCCCGGGCTTGATACGCCACGCGGTCCCACCGTCCGATCGCGGCCTCGTACCGGACCTCCAGGGCCAGCTGACGCAGCCGGTCTGGCAAAGCCAAGCCCTGCCGGGGCATCGCGCCCAGGGCTCGATACGCGCCGAGGGTGTCGCCGGCGGAAAGGCGCGCCTCGGCGAGTAACAGCAGCAGCGTGGGCCGCTTGGGCCCGGCGCCGGCCTTGGCCAGCAGGGCCCAGGCGATCTGCGCCGCGTCGTCGGGCCGGCCACGCTGGATCCGGACCCGGGCCAAGCGTTCAAACGCCCGGCGGCGCACCCAGGCCACCAACGGCCTCTGGCGGAACACCACGGCCAGCTCGCGCTCGGCCGCCTCAGCGTCGGCCTCGGCCAGGCCCGCGGCGAGCGCCACCCGCCGGGCCGCGCGCGTCGACACGGTCGATACGACCAGCCACACCCCAATCACCATCGCGGGGATGGCCGCCACGGCCAGCCACGACTGCGGGAACGACACAACCAAGACAAACGCCATCGCCACGATGGACGCGCCCAGCAACTGGTAGATCACGCGGTCGAAGCCGAGCGACGCCGACACTCGCCTGGCCGCGACATCGCCGCAAGGCCACGTAGGCTCGGGTGGGGCCGCATCGGGGCGGGCGTCGTCCGACGGATCGACTCGGAGGGTTTGGCCGTTCACGCCGCGGCCTCTCGTGACGCCAAGCCGGGCAGCCAGCGGTCGCCCTGGGGGACGCGGGCCACGAGCGGAGCCTCGGGGGCGAGGTCACACGCCCGCCGCCACCAGTCGCGGGCCATTGCCCATAAGCGCTCGGCGGCCGGGCGGTCGGGGTCGAGCATTGCCGAGGGACGGGCGGGGGCCGGCGCGTCTTGGCGTTTCTGATCGGCGTCGGCCAGCCGGGCCAGGCACACGGCCGCGGCGGCGTAGCCGACGGCCGCATCGACGCCCAGCGGCCGGAGCTCCTCGATCAGCGGGGCGCCCAGCGCCTCGACCCGGTCGGCGTGGCCGGTCGCGGCGTCGCGCAACAGCTCGGCCTGCCGGTACAGGGCCCAGCCGAGGTTGGCGCGCTCGGCGCCGAGACGCGGACGGGCAGAGCGCAGCTCGTCGTCGACGTCGGTGAGCTGCTCGGTCCACACCAGGACCGACGCCCTACGGAGCCGGAGCATGAGCTCGGGCGGGCTGGGCGCGGGGAGGGTTTCGAGCAACTCGTCGAGCACGCGCAGGGCCTGCTCCCAGGCCCCGATCTCTTCCAGGCTTTGGGCCATGATCGCCAGCAGCTGCCGCCGACGGCTGGGCGACGCGGCGCCGCTGGGCCAAAGCCGCCAGGCCTCGGCGAGGGCCTCGCGCGACCTCCGCAACGCCGAGAGCTCGTGCGCGGCGTTGACGGCGTCGTGGGCCGCCCGCTCGCGGTTCGCGCGCAGCCGCAGGCCGATCGCCGCGATCAGCACCGCGGCCACGGGCAGCAGCGCCGCGGCTTCGCCGGCGTCGATCATGCTCAGCAGCAGGCTCAGCACCACGACGCCGACCCCGGCGATCACAACCCACCGAGCCCACGGCGCCACGCCGGGCGTCGGCCGGCGGCTCGACAGCAGGCGTTCGACCTCGTCGACGGTCGGCGGCCGGTAGCTCGGCGCGGGGGCTTCGGTCATGGGGCTTCGCCGGCGGGAACCGAATCCACCTCGCGCACGACCCGCTGGATGTCGGCCCGCAGCGCATCCATGTCGTCGGCGGTGTTGCCCGAGTAGAACCCGCGCAGCCGCCCGAGCCGGTCGAACAAGATCAGGTTGCTCGAGTGCACGATCGGCTCGCGCTCGGCGCTGGGGCCGGTGGCGTCGGCGACGTGGAGGTTCAGCTGCTCGCGCGACAGCGCCCACACGGCTCGCCGCGGGCCCGTGAGGAAGCGCCAACGCTCCGGGTCGACGCCGTGGCGCCGGGCGTACTCGGCGAGCACCTCGGGGGTGTCGTGCTCGCCATCGACGCTGAAGCTGACCAGCCGTACGTCGGCGAGCCCCGGGTCATTATCGAGCCAGGCCTGGACCTGCTTCATCCGCTCGACCAGCACTGGGCACACGCCCAGGCAGCGGGTGAGCATGAAGTCGGCGACCCAGACCTTGCCGCGGAGGTCTTCGTCGGACGCGGGCGCCCCGGCCTGGTCGGTCAGGGCGAAGTCGACCGCGGGCCCCGGCGACATGAGCTTGGTCGGCTCGCCGTCGGCTTGGCCGCGCTGCGCCGAAACCCAGGCGTGGACCATCGCCACGGCCATGCCCGACGAGGCCAGGGCCAAGGCCACGATCACCGCCGGCGCCAGCCACCGCCGGCGCGGTTTCGCGTCGACGGCGTCGGTCGACGCCGGTGCGGGCTCGGGGGGTGTCGTGGGCGTGCTCATCGCGGCCTCAAGCCTAGGCCACGTCGGGCGCAAGGGGCCAACGCGACGCCATCCGGACCGGCTCGCCGGGTTAGCGCGCCGGGCGCGTCGCGACCCGGGCGGCGCCGACCAGAGCGAGCCCCGCTGCGCCCCCCGCCGCGAGCCCGCAGGCCCACATCGGCAGGCCGACACCCGCCGCGGAAGCCGGCCCCTGAAGGATGCCCGACAGCCAGGCCTGGGCGTAGGTGAGCGGGTTGGCGTACATCGCCGCCTGGATCGGCCCGGCCGCCGAGGACGGCGGGAACACGGCGCCCGAAAGCAGCCACGCCGGCATGAGCACGAGGTTCATCACCGCGTGGTAGGCCGACGTTGAGGTCATGGGCCAGGCGACCCAGACGCCGACGGCCGTGAGCCCGAGCGATGCGACGCCCGCCGCGAGCCAGGCCAAGAGCATCCCGCTCGCGCTGACGTTCACGCCGAACACCGGCGCCAACAGCAAGAATAAACCGGCCTGGGCCCAGGCGACCACGGCCCCGCCGAGCACGCGCCCGAGCACGACCGCGCCGCGCGGCGCCGGGCTCGCGAGGATCGCGCTTAGGAACCCGTCCCGCCGATCCTCGATCAGCGTCATCGTCGAGAAGATCGACGAGAACAGCACCACCAGCAGCAGCGAGCCGGGCAGGAAGTACTCCAGATAACCCACACCCGGAGCGGTCTCGGCGGCGCCCGTATCGGTCGGGGCAAAGGTCACCGCGCGATCCAGCCCGAAGCCCAACAGCAGCCAGAACACCAGCGGCGTCAGCAACGCGCCCATCCAACGGCTGCGCTGACGCGCAAAACGCACGACTTCCCGCTTCGCCAACGCCAGCGTCACGGCCGCGGCGCTGGGAACGGCGGGCGCAGCGATGCGCGGGCGAGACGAAGCCCCGGCGGGTTCGCTTAGGACGGCGGCGGAGTCGGCCGTGGTCATGCCGCAAGCTTACCTGCCGGATGGCGATACCCGATCGGCGCGCGGGTCGCCGGCCCAACGGGAGGCTTTGGCTGAGCCGTGCTCGATCAAACCGGTGAGGACGCCTTCGAGGTTGGCCCGGCTCCAAAGCCCTTCGCCGGTCGCCGCGGCGCGGGCGGCCCGCCCCATTTCGGCGCGGCGGTCGGGGCCGGCGTCGTAGGCCTCGTGCAGGCAGCGGACCAAGCCGTCGACGTCGCCGTGGTCGGCCCGCCAGCCTAGGCCGTGCGCTTGGGCGATCTCGCCGATGTGGCAGCCGGCCGGCCCGAGCCCAAGGATGGGCCGCGCCGCGAGCATGGCGCCGTAGACCTTGCACGGGTGCACGACGCCGACCATTGCGTCGCCCATCGCCACGACGTGCAGGTCGGCCGCCGAGAGCGAATAGCGGATCTGGTCCAGCGGCTGGTACGGCAGCGTGATGAGGCCCGGGAGGTGGTGCCGGGCTTGGAACGCGTCGACCTTCTCACGCCCGCCCCCGCCGCCGATGAAGACGAAGCGGAAGCGGTCGTCGTCTTTCAGCCGGAGCGCCGCGTCGAGCAGCGTGTCGAGCGGGTGGGCCGGGCTCAGGTTGCCCGAGTACATCACGACGAACTTGTCTTGCAGGCCGTGCTCGGCCCGGAACGGGTTGTCTTTGTGGTCAACAGGCTGCAGCCGGTTGTCCATCGGCCAGGGCGGGGCGACGAATAGCCGGTCTTGCAGGTCGACCTTCTTCTCCAGCGCCGCGCCCATGTAGCGGTCGAGCGTCAAGACCGACTCGGCCCGGTTGAGCGTCGCGCGGATCATGGTCTCGAACAGCTTCGCCGGCTTGGAGGTCGGCGTGGTCAGGCCCATGGCGATCATCTGATCTGGGTTGATGTCCATCGCCCAGAAGCAGAACGGCGACCTTCTCAAGACCTTGAGGATTATCGCCGTGATCGGCGCCATGGGGGGCGAGGTGCTCACCAGCACCCGGTCGATCCGGCGGAGCAGCAGCGCCCGGATGGCCGCTTGCAGGCAGAACAGGAACCCGCCGATGAGCCGGACCTTGATCGAGCCCTTACCGAAGCTCGACAGCGGCAGCCGGCGGACCTCGACGCCGTCGCGCACCTCCCGGGCGGGGTACTTCTGGCCGGGGTCGTCGTACCCCCGGGCCGAGGCGTAGGCGACGACGCGCCAGCCCTTGGTCGCCATCGCGGCGCCGGCCTCGTGCATGTACTGGCCCACGGCCGCCGGGTCGGGCGGGTAGGTCTGGGAAACCACAACCAGGGTCGGGCGCTTGGGCACGGGCCGAAACGGTAGCCGATGCGGCGCGGAGGCCTCTACGCCACGGCGCGGGTCGGCGCCGGCTTGGCGACACCTGCCCGAGTAATCCCGGGGGTGCGGCTTCCGGGGGTACTTCCGGGGGCACTTCCAGGGTCGCTGAGCTGCTGAGCGACCTGCTTGCTCACCCACGCAAACGTCCGGGCCAGACCGTCGTCGAGCGAGATCGACGGCGCCCAGCCCAGTTCGGCCGTAATCCGGGTGTTGTCGCTGTTGCGACCCGGCACGCCGCGCGGCGCATCGAGCTTGTAATTGCGCTCCAGCCGGACCCCGGCGATGTGCTCGACCTTCTCGACCAGCGTGTTGATCGACACCAGCTCGTCCGACCCGAGGTTGATCGGGGCCAGCGCCGCGTCGCGGTGCATGAGCCGGGCCATGCCTTCGAGGCAGTCGTCGATGTACATGAAGCTGCGGGTCTGCGAGCCGTCGCCCCACACCTCGATCGCGGTCCCGCCGGTGAGCTGGGCCTCGGCGACCTTTCGGCAGATGGCGGCCGGGGCCTTTTCGCGCCCGCCGGTCCAGCAGCCGTGCGGCCCGTAGACGTTGTGGAACCGCGCGACGCGGGTGTCGAGGCCGAAGTCTTCGGCAAAGTGACGGCACATCCGCTCGCTGAAGAGCTTCTCCCAGCCGTAGCCGTCTTCGGGCATCGCCGGATACGCGTCGGCTTCGGCAAGCGGGGTCACGTCGGGCGAGGCCTGCTTCTGGGCGTTGTAGACGCAGGCCGAGCTGGCGTAGAAGAAGCGCTTCACGCCGGCGTCGCGCGCCGCCATCAGAAGGTGCGTGTTGATCAAGACCGACAGCATGCACTGGGCCTTGTGGGTTTCGATATAGCCCATGCCGCCCATGTCGGCCGCGAGGTTGTAGACCGTCTCGGCGCCCCGGCAGGCCTCTCGGCAGGCCCCGGCGTCGCGCAGGTCGGCCACGACCTCCTCCACCGCGGGCGAGACGGGGTGCTGGTGCCACCGGCGGAGCGGCTTGACGTCGACGGCCCGAACGCGGGTCGCGCCGCGCGCCAGCAGGTCGTTTACCAGGTGCCCGCCGATAAACCCGCCGGCCCCGGCCACGACGATCGGGCCTGCGCCCGCCAGGTCGGGGCGGGTAAACGCGGGGATCGGGCCTGGGTCTGCGCGTCCTTGCACGCAAAGGGGATCGGCCAACCGGGGCCGATGCGCTCAAGGATCCCGCGCAGAACCCCGCGGGTGGCGAGATTGGCCCTTCGGGTGATGCCGCGGGATGGAGCCCAACACGGCGTCGCCTTCCCGCGGGTGCAGGCGTCGCCGACGAGGCGTCGATAGCCTCGGGCATCGACCCGGCGAGCCCTCCCCCCAACCCGGATAAGGCGAACGGCAGCCCGCCAGCCGGGCGAAGCGCGTTCATCGGCCACGCAAGGCTGGTGGCGGGCTGGACGATGGTCTCGCGGCTCACCGGCCTGGCCCGCGATGCCGTGCTGGCCGCCATCTTCGGCCTGTCGTTCGTGGCCGACGCGTTCTTCCTGGGCTTCCTGATCCCGAACCTGTTCCGCCGGCTGTTTGGCGAGGGCGCGCTGACCGCGGCGTTCTTGCCGCCCTACGCACGCCTCCGGCGGGAACACCCCCGGGCCGCCGGCGCCTTCGCCACGCGCACGGTTTTCGGCGTGCTGATCGTTGGGTCCGCTCTGGCCGTGGCGGCGTCGCTGGCGATGTCGATCCCCGCCGTGGGCGAGCGCCTCGACGAGAAAGCCGGCCTGGCCCTGCGGTTGACTCGGGTCATGATTCTCTACGCGCCGTTGGTCTGCGCCGCGGCCTTGGCGGCGGCGGTGCTGCAGACGGCCGGTCGCTTCGTGGCCCCAGCGGTGTCACCGGTCATCCTCAACGGCGCGATGATCGCCGCGGCGCTGGCCTGGGCCGGCCGGTCGCCGGAAGACGCCGCCCGGGCCATCGCCCTGGGCGTGGTGGCCGCCGGGCTGATCCAGGTCGGCGTGCACCTCACCGCGGCCCGGCGGGAACTCGGCCCCTGGAACCCGCCCGGCGTGAGCGACGACGACCGCGCCGCCCTGCGCGCGGCCGGTCGCACGACCCGCCGGACGATGGCCCCGATCGTGCTCGGCCTGGCCGTATTCCAGATCAACGCCCTGCTCGACGCGCTGCTGGCTTTTGTCTTCTCGCCGCCGATGGAACCGCCGACGGACGCCGCGCTAGCCGCGACCGGCGAAGCCCCGCCCGGGCCGACCGGCCCGCTCGGGCTGCCGGTCGAGCACCCGGTGCGCGTGGGTGCCGTCGCGGCGTTGCAGTGGGCCCAGCGGCTCTACCAGTTCCCGCTGGGGGTGTTCGGCATCGCCATCGCCACGGCGATCTTCCCAGCCCTGGCCAAGGCGGTCCAAAAGTCTGGCTCAACCAAGTACGAATCCGAAGGTGACGCATCCCCCGGCCCGCTCGAACCCGGCCCCGGCTTCGCCGACACGCTTCGGCAGGGATTGCGGCTGACAGTATTCATCGGCCTGCCGGCCTCGGCCGGTCTGATCTTGGTGCGTGAGCCTTTGGTGCGTACGCTGTACGAACGCGGCGCCTTCACGCCGGAAGACACCCAGCGCGTCGCGGCGCTGCTCGCGGCTTACGCGGCGGCGGTGTGGGCGTACTCGCTGATCCACGTTGCGACGCGCGCGTTCTACGCCCTGGGCGAGCCCAAGACGCCGGTAAAGGTCGCCGTGGCCGCCGTGGCCGCGAACCTCGTGATGAACCTGGTGCTGATCTGGCCGCTGGGCGCCGCGGGGCTGGCGGTTAGCACGGCGATCAGCGCCGCGTTCCAGGCCGTCGTGCTCAACGTGTTGCTGCAACGCCGTCTTCGTCACTCTCAGACAAGCGAGAACTCAACCGCTGCGCTGCTCGACGCGTCGGTACGGCTTGGCTGGCTGCGCACCGGGATGGCGACGCTGACGATGTCGGTCGTGGTCGCGGCGCCCCTGCTGGCCGGGGTGGACCCAGCGGCGCTCACCGCCGGCGGGGCCGCGCTGCTTTTGGCGGGCCAGGCCGTCGTCGGCGCGGCGGTGTATGCGCTGGTCGCGCGAGCCCTGGGGTGCGAAGAGCTCGGCTGGCTGCTGCGGCGCAAGGCGTAACGCCGGGCCTGTCCGGGGCTACCCGGGGCGCGACGCCAACGCCTCGGCGGCCTGCTCGCGGTCGTCGAAGTGGATCTTGAGCGTCCCGCCCTGCCCGTCGGCGAGCACCTGGTAGTCCTCGTGGCCCTTGCCGGCGATCAGCACGGTGTCGCCCGGCGCGGCGCCGTGGATCGCTTGGCGGATCGCCGAAGCCCGATCGACCTCGACCCGCACGATCGGCCCCGCAGGCTCGGCGCCCTTCTGCGCGTCGCGCAAGATCTGCTGCGGATCTTCGGTGCGGGGGTTGTCAGACGTCAGCCAGACCTCGTCGGCGTGCCGGCGCGCCGCACCGAGCATCAACGGGCGCTTCGCCCGGTCGCGGTCGCCGCCACAACCGAACACCGTGATGAGACGACCCTTCTCGCGGGCCAGCGGCCCGAGCGCGCCGCCGACGTTCTCCAAGGCATCGGGCGTGTGCGCGTAATCGACGAAGACCGTCGGCGCGCCGCCAGGCTCGGCCTCGGCATGCGTCACGCGCTCCACACGCCCGGGCGTCTGCGGGCAGTGGCGCAGCGCCTCGGCCGCGGCGGCGTCGGTGAGCCCGCCGATCGCGCGGGCCAGGCCGAGGGCGAGCGTCGCGTTGGCGACGTTGAAGCGCCCGATGAGCGGCAACCTTGCTTCGACGCGCCGGCCGGGCTCGGGGCCGTGCCAGACGACGTCGGCGCCGTCGATCCCGAGCGCACGGACTTCGGCCGTGAGCACGCCCGGCTCGGGTGTCGTGCCGGCGTCGCACAGCGCGAAGCGCAGGACCGGCGCGCGGCAACCGGCGATCAGGCGCGGCGTCCAGGGGTCGTCGCCGTTGACCACGGCATGGGCATCCTCTGGGATATGTGAGAACAATACGGCCTTCGCGTCGGCGTAGTCCTCCATCGTGCCGTGGTAGTCGAGGTGGTCTTGCGTGAGGTTGGAGAAGCCGGCGCCGGCGAACCGCAGCGCTGCGCAACGGCCTTGGTCGAGCGCGTGGCTGGAGACCTCCATCGCCGCCGCGCCGCAGCCGTGGGCCACCATCTCGGCGAGCAACCGGGAGGTTTCGATAGGCCCGGGTGTGGTGAGCTCGGCGGGTTGGGCGCCGGTCGGGCCACCGGTATCGACCTCGATGGTGCCCAGCAGGCCCGTCTTGATCCCGCCGACGGCAAGCAGGTAACGCACAAGCGAAACTGTGGTCGACTTGCCGTTGGTCC
This sequence comes from Planctomycetota bacterium, assembly GCA_039191195.1. Taxonomy (GTDB): domain Bacteria; phylum Planctomycetota; class Phycisphaerae; order Phycisphaerales; family Phycisphaeraceae; genus JBCCBV01. The sequence goes on along the minus strand of JBCCXV010000042.1, from coordinate 1,648 downwards.
CGGTCACGCCGAGAAGCCGGAGCTTGTGCGATGGGCGATCGAAGAACGTCTCGGCGGCGGCGCCTGCGAGCGAGGGGTTGACCCGGTCGTGCTCCCACGCCGGCACGCCGCGCTTCGACAGCAGGTCGGTGTGCTCCCGCAACGCCTCGGGCTGGGCGAGCACGGCCGCGGCCCCGGCGTCGACGGCCTGCGGGATGAAGCGCCCCCCGTCGGCCGAATCGCCGGCGCCCGATCGCGCGACGAACAGCACGCCTGGGCGGACCTGGCGGGAGTCGTCCGATAGGTCCGAGAGCTCGGGATCGTGCGCAGCGGCAAGCGACCCGCCGCTGGGGCGAGCGCCGATCGCGTGCATCAGGGATGAGAGCCGCACCGTCGGACTATCGGACACGCGGGGCCGGGTGCGTCAGCCGGCGGCGCGCCGGGCGTGGGGCGCCACGGGCTTGGGCCAGGTGATCGCCGGTCGGCCGGCCGGCCGGACCCAGACGCTGCCGCGGCCGCGCTTGCCTAGCACGCCGGTTAGCCGATCGAGGTAAGCCCGCAGCTCGGGCTCGTCGAAGCCGGCGAGGAACTCGGGCGCCGCCGAGCGATTGCGCACGCGGATCCGGTTGATGAGTTCGCGTTTGGACAAGTCCTGCGGGTCTTCTTGTGGGTTGGGCGCGGGCGACTCGGACCGCTCGGACACCGGCGCGTCGATCCGGGGGCGACCCATATCGTCGACGTCCTGCGGGTGCGGGTTGGGGTGTGCGGGGGCGAACAAGACACCGCGGTCGTCGGCGGTGGGCACGCCCTCGGCCTCGGCCAAGGCGGCCAGCGCGTCGACCGACGAGCCTTCGCCGGAGGACGCGTTGGCCGCGGCGGCGTGCAGCGCTTCGGACGGGTCGGGCCGTGCGTCGGCGGGGGTGCGTTCGGGGAAGAGCGGGCGCTCGGCGTCGTGCATCGGTCGGGACTCCTCGGGGCCTCCGGTTCGTCGGCCACCGCGCGCCCCGGCCATGAGGTGTAACCCGCGGGGACACCGGCTTGCCGGCGCGGCGCACGACTCGTCGCGCCGCGCCTCGGTTTCCGCCCGGGCCCGGGTATCCTTTCGGGCTCGCAGCGCCATGAGCCGAACCGTCTTCAGCCCGCACTCCGGCAAGCCCGTTTTGGTCCGCGACCAGGACCTCGGACGGGCGCTGCGCGACGAGGCCGGCCGGGTCTTCTACGTCGTCCAGCGGCCCGACCGGCCGGGCGAGGTCTACGGCGCCAAGACCCGCAAGGGATCGTCCGCCGAGGTCGAACGCTACGACCAACTCGCGGAGAACCCACACGCGGAAGAAGCCGCTTCGGCCGCAGCGACGGACTCGCCAGCGGCTTCGGGCCCGGTGCACGACGCCACCGGCGGGTCCGGCGCCCGCAGCGCCAAGCGGAGGCGCGTGTGGGCGGTGGCGGCGGTCGCGCTCATCGCCGCCGCGGCGTATGCGCTGTTCGGCCCGCTGCCGAATGACACCTGGCGGCGAGACCTCCCGTGGAACCGGCCCGCGGAGGCGCTCGAGTCTCAACCCCAGCCCGAGCCCGCGTCGCCGGCGCCTTCGGCCGGTCTGATCGCCCCCGTGAACTTCGAGCCCGGCGAGGCCGACCCCTGGCGGGGCTGGGAGCGCGACGGCGACCTGCG
>JBCCXV010000041.1:0-11645 GCA_039191195.1 Planctomycetota bacterium | reverse complement strand
CCGGCAGGTTCGCGAACACGTGAACGCTGTTGGCCGTGAGGTCCAACGACTCGATCACCACGTCGGTGTCGCCCGAGCCCGCCGCGTTCACCGCCTTGAGCTCCTGCACGCCCGACTCCGGCGGCAAGCGGTCGACGTACAAGACCTGCTTGAAATCCTCGTACACCGGGACGCTCGTGCCGCGGCGGAACGCACGCACGGTCACGAAGTTCTTGCCCTCGGGCAGCAGCGTCGTGTCGATGAGCTGCTGGTAGTCGCCGTTGAAGAACTGGTCGTCCACACCGGGGCTGTTGACGTCCGTGAACTCTTCGAAGCCGTAGGTCACCAGGTCGTTGGGGTCGTCGAAATCGACACCCGTGATCGTGCCGTTGGGGTTGATCCCGTTGGCGTCGACGCCGGCGTTGATCTTGAACAGCGCGTTGTCGCCGAAGGCGTCGATGTCGAAGAATCCGTCCGACAGGAGGAAGGCCTGGGTCTGCAAGCGAAGGTTAAACGTGTCGCCGGTCACGACGATCTCGTCGGTGAGGCGCGTCGTGCCGTTGGAGAACCCCGTCGGCGAGGGCGTGCCGCCGGCGAGGACCTCGGTCTGGCCGTCGGCGTCGGCGATCTCGATCCCCGCGTTGGATCGCGGCGTCGGCAGGCCGTAGATCAGGTAGCCCTGGTCCTGACCGCCGTTGCGCAGGAAAGTCGCGTTGGCGATCACGCTCTGGCCGCCGTTGTCGGTCACCTGGATGGTCTCGGGCACCGCGGCGCTGGCCGTGTGGTTGCCCGTGAGCTCGATCAGCCGGGTGCCGGGCGCGAACGACACGGGCACGTTGCTCAGCGTGTCGATGCCTACGTCGTTGCGGTTGCTCAGGAGCACCAGCGACGAGCCCTCGCGCTCGAAGGCGAGCTCGTCGGTCGTGATCGCCCGCTGCTGGTAGTTGCCGCGCCCGTGCGTATTGCGGATATCGACCAAATCCTTGATCGTGTCGCCGAACACCCCGCCCAGCGCGTCGCCGCGCCCGTCCTTCGGGAAGTCGCGGCCGTCGCCGTGCTCCTTGGCGTCGAAGTACACCACGGCGTTGCCGGGGTGCATGAGCATGTAGGCGTGGGCGACGTTGTCGAGGTCGGCGCCGAACTCGTCGTGGCTCCGCGCGAACAGCACGCCGGCCGAGCCGTCCTTGATGCCGTTGTCAAAAACGTCCATGCCCTCGTTCACGACGTTGAACCAGTTGTTCGAGGCCCCGTTGTTCGAGAGGTTGCCCTTGAGCGCGAAGAACTGGGCGAAGTCCAGCACGTCGCGGTTGCCGCCAACCACGTTCGGCGTGTTGGGGTTGATGTCCTTGCGGATGAAGTCGTCGAGGAACGAACGGCTGCCGTCGAACACCTCCGAGTAGCTAAAGACGTGGTTCGTCGAGCCGTCGAGGTGCTTGCGCGGGTTCGAGGCGTACACCGCCTGGTCGATGAAGTCGTACAGGAACGTCTCGGCGTGCTTGGCCGCGTCGATGCGGAAGCCGTCCACGTTGTTGACCTGCACCATCCACTGGTGGTATCGCATCAGCAGCCCGGTGCCGTTGTCGGTGACCGGGTCGCCCGACAGCGGGGCGTCGGCGTTGAAGTCGTAGCGGACCACGTTGGGGTTGCCGAGCTTGGGGTCGGAGAAGTTCGACACCGTGCCCTGCTGGTCGGGGTAGAAGGCGGCGTTGTTCGGATTGGGCTGGTTGGTCACGCTGCCGGCCGGGATGTTCAGGGGGTTGCCCGGGGTCGTCGGGTGGCGGATCACCTGGATGTTCGTGCTGTGGTCGATGTCGGTCAGCCCGGAGATCTGGCCCTCGATCAGGCCCGTGGCGCCCAGCGGGTGGAAGTCGCCGAACGTGCCGGGAACCCCGAAGGGGTCGGTCCCGCCGTCGAGGTCTTGCAGCACGAAACCGGGGAACCCGCCGGTCGCGATGAAACCGGGCGTCTGCTGGTCGTCGAACCCGTTGTGGTTCACCACCGAGTCGATGTGGAGCTGCGCGCCCTGCCGGTGCAGCAAGTCGCCGAACTGCTGCAAGCCGTTCTGCGTGCCGTAGAGCGTCTTGCTGTCCCACTGCCCGAGGTCGAAACGGTCGAACACGTCGTACCCGACCGAGAAGCTGCCGGTGTTGGCCCTGCCGGGCGGCGGGGTCCACACGGCGCCGTAGCCGACCTCAAACAGGTCGCCCGAGCGCTCGATCTGCGTCTGATAGGTCGCGTCGAACCACTGCAAGAACGGCGGCGGCGAAACCGACTGCGCCATCGCCGACGAGCCGGACAGCGCGGCGGCGCACAACGCCGCGGTGGAACGGTTTACCCGGAGGGACGAAGCAGACGCAGCACGGGTTCGCATCACAGGATCCTTGCCAAGACGACGGGTGGATGACCGAGGAGCCGGGGCCGGCGCCGGGTTATTCCTCGCCAGCACAAACAGCGCACGCGAGGCCCACATCCAGCGCCGAAGCCAACCACAACGGCGTGCCGCGCCTCGGCGGCGCGGACGGGCGACCGGCCGAGCCGATACGCCACCCCGGAACGGGGGGGAATCGGAGCGCTCGCGGCTAGGCGAGCGCCCCGGGTCTTTCTCCTCCGGGCCCAAACCCCACTCCCGATCCATCCCTCGGGCCGGTCGGGGTCCTTCACGCCCAGGAGGGCGGGCGATCAGGCCCGACGCCGACGCAGCAGGGCCGCGCCGCCGAGGCCGAGGAGGGCCAGCGAAGCCGGTTCGGGCACGGCCGCGGGGCTCGAGGAGCCAAAGTTCTGAGCCAGGATGTCGAAGTCGAGCAGATCGACAACGCCGTCGCCGTTGAAGTCGCCCTCGGCGGCGCCGTTGCCGGTGTTGGAACCGAAGTTCTGGGCCAGGACGTCGAAGTCGAGCAGGTCGACCGTGCCGTCGTTGTTGGCGTCGCCGGGCAGGGTCGGGGTGCTGCCGAGCGGGTTGGGAATCGTGGCGAACTGGTCGCCGGTGATCGTGGTGAAGTCGACCAGGGCCGTCGAACCGAACGTGGTGCCGAGGTTGTCGACGCTGTTCACGCCGGGCAGGATCTGGTTCGAGGGGAAATCGCCGCCACCGCTGGTGATAATGGCCATCACCTTGATGTCGGGCAGGGTGCTGCCACCAAAGAATGACGCCACATCGATGGCGATCTCGATGCCGGAGGTGGCCGTGGCGGCGCCCGACGCATCAACGTCGTCCACGCCGTCGGGGTTGGCGTTGTCCCAGCCGACCGAAACGATGCCGTCGGTGGCGACGAAGCCGGTGGCGGGCAGGTCGCCGATCCCGCCGCCGGAGAACACGCTCGCGGAGGTTTCGTCGATCAGGTCAAAGCTGTTGATGCCGAGGAAGCCGCCGCCGACCTCGAAACGCAGTCCGTGGTCGGGCTCGAAGCCGGCGTCGAAGATGGTGGTCTCGAAGTTGGTGACTTCGTTGAAGCCGCCGTCGACGCTGGTCGCGTTAATCCCGCCGCCGGGCACGGCGTCGAAGAAGATGAACAGCTTGTTGAAGTTGGCTTCGAGGTTGCCGGTGATGCCGAGCTCGAGCAGGCCGGTGCCGGCGTCCACGTCGCCGAACAGCTGGTTGAGCTCGGAGCCGAAGGGCGAGCCCTGGTCGGCGCCGTTGCTGTTGCCGAACATGGTCGGGCTGTCCTGCGTGGCCAGCAGGGTCAAACCCTCGCTGGGGATGCCGGCGCCGTCGAGGGTGATCTGGGCTTGGGCGCTCAGGCCGCAGGCCGCCGCCGCGAGCGCGGCCGTACCAAAGGTGAATCGCTGCATCGTCATTGCCTCCTGAAGAGAAAAGGGGGTGGGGTGAAACCGTGAAAACTTGCGGCCGGCCGGCGGGAACACCCACGCCGACGCCGGCGGCGTCGTGAGTCGTTGCGATTAGCGGTTCGGCGTCAAGAGCACCTCATCCGAATCGTCTTCGCTGGCGCTGCCGGCGTGACCGTCGGCGAAGACAATATTCAAGCTGTCGTTGTGCCGGTCGGCGTTGTTGGCGCTAATGGGCAGCTTCAGCTGAATGCCGTTGGTCGCCTCGAACATGTCCAGCAGGGTTCCATCGGTCTCGGCCGGGTTGTTGGTCACCGACTGCACCGCGGCTGAATAGGCGAGCACGGCGGCGCCAAACTTAGCGCCGGGATCGTCATTGGCGTCGGTCCCGCCGTCGGCCATGAGCATGGTCTCCGAAGGCGAGCGGATGTTGTCCAGCGAACCCGACGCGGGCGGACCGAAGATGTCCGGCGACCCCTCGCGGCCCAAGACGAGGATGTCCCACCCCATGCCAATCCACTTCGCCCGATACTGCACCGCGGGCACGGCGCCGGTTTGCGTGGGGTTGTAGTAGGTCGTGACATCGATGTTCGTGGCGTACGAGATCGGCAAGTTCGCCGTGTTGTCCTGGACGTTGTTAAAGATGCGGTGGCCGCCGCGTTCGATGGCGAGGTCGTCGCTCGGGCACACAAACGCTTCGGACACGCCGCTGTCGGGGTCTTCAATGGCTTCGTCCGCAGAGCCCCCCATGTAGGGCAGCAACGCGCTGACCCAATCCTTCATCCGCCCATCCCTATCCGAGCCGAAGTACGCGTACTTGTCGGCGAGGTAAGGGGGCCTCTTGGCCGTACCCCAAAGTGTGTCGGTGGTCGTGGTCTGGATGAAGTTGTCGAAGTCCACCGCAGAGGTCTGGGCCGCCTGACCGATCGAGCGTACGTTGGCCAAGCACGCCGTGGTCCGCGCCGCGTTGCGGGCCGCGCTCAGGGCCGGCAGCAGGATGCCGATCAGCAGCGCGATGATGGCGATCACCACGAGCAGCTCAATCAGCGTGAACCCGGGTCCAGACCGGCGCGGAGAATAAACCGGTTCACCAGAAGTGGCGTCAAAGTTCGAGCAGGCGGAGTGCGTCATACGTCACGGGGTCCGGGGTTCGCCGAAGAGGCGGGTGCGAGTCGAGAGGCGTGAGTCCGTCGGTCAAGCCCAAGGGCTGCGGCCCGAGGGATCGGGGCGAAGCCGCGTGGGCTCGCGTTTTATTCATCATGAAACGTTAAACGAGGTTAGTCCAGCGGCCTCGCGTGTCAATCCGGTGAATGCATGGTTTGATCGGTTCATCGGGCCCGGCTGGGCCGAATCGGCGGTGTGCCGCCGATGGGGTTGCGGTTGTTCACCATCATGGTAAAGTGTTTCACCGTGGAGTCAACCCCTGGGGCGCACCGGGCCGCCACTTGCCTGACTCGCCCGTCTTGACTCACCCGCCCCGACCCCCTCGCAAGAGCCCCCCTGGCATGCCCAAGCCCACCGCGCAAGCCCCCGCACCGGCGTCCAACGGCCGGCCGGCCGACGCCAAGCCCGGCAAGCGCGTGGGCATCCGCGACGTCGCCCGCCTGGCCGAGGTCTCGGTCGCCACGGTCTCGATGGTCCTCAACCACAACCCCAAGATCACCGCGGCCACCCGCGAGAAGGTCCGCCGGGTCATGGAGCAGACCGGCTACCAGCCCAACCGCATCGCCCAGAGCCTGTCCTCCAAGTACACACGCATGCTCGCGGTCATCCTCCCCACCGTCCGACACGTCCTGGCCGACCCCTACTTCGGCGAACTGATCTCCGGCATCTGCGACCGCGCCGAACGCCGGGGCCACAAGGTCGTCCTCGAACACGCCAAGCCCGACTGGGTCCGCGACCGCCGCCACCTCGAGCTCTTCGACCGACGGTTCGTCGACGGCGCCCTCTGCGTCGGCTTCAACGACCACCACGGCTTCCTCCAAGACTTCGGCAAGAACGGCTGGCCCATGCTCTCGGTCAACTCCGAGTTCCCCCAGTGGGGCATCGACCACGTCGTCAGCGACTACGCCGGCGGCGCCGACCAGGTCATGACCTACCTCTTCCAGCTCGGCCACCGCAAAATCGGCATGGTGCACGGCGCCTTCGAGATCGCCACGGCCCGCGTCGTCTGCGAGGTCTTCGGCCAACGCGTCGACGAAGCCGGCCTCGGCCTCGACAACACCTGGCTCGAAGACGGCCTGTTCACCGAAGTCGGCGGCCGCGACGCCTGCGAACGCCTCCTCGCCCGCCACCCCGACATCACCGCCATCTTCGCCGGCAACGACAAGATGGCCCTGGGCGTGATGCACCAGCTCGCGCTCATGGGCAAGCGCGTGCCCGACGACGTTTCCGTGGTCGGCTACGACGACCTCCAGCACGCCGCGTTCGTCAACCCCGCCCTCTCGACGGTGCACGTGCCGCTCTACGAAGTGGGTGTCCGCGCCGCCGACCGGCTGATCGAACTCATCCGTAAACGCACGGACTCGGTCTCCGAGGTCCTGCCCACCCACCTCAAACTCCGCGGCTCGACCGCGATCGCCCCCCGTTAACCCCCCCCGTATACCCCGCCCGCGACTCCACGTGGACCCCGTTTCACCGATGCATCACCGCCCCGCCCGTCGGACCTTCCTCGCCATCTTTTCCTTCCGTAGCGCCGGCCTAGGCCTGGCGCTGTCGCTCGCAGCGCTGGCCGCCCCGGCGACGCTTCAGGCTAAGTCGCCCGCGGCGCCGGACTTGCGGCGGGTCAAGGCCGTCGAACCCCGCCCCAAAGCCGGCAAGACGATCGCCGTGGTCCACTACCGCCGGCCGAGCGGCGACTACCAGGGCTGGAACCTCTGGGCCTGGGCCGAGGGCGCCGAAGGGCAGTCGTTCCCCTTCCGCCACCGCGACGCCTTCGGCGTCTACGCCGTGGTCGAGTTGCCCCAACGGCTCGATCGCGTCAACTTCTTGGTCCGCAAGGGCGACTGGGACGCCAAGGACGTGGACTGGGATCGGTCCGTCCCGGTGGGCGATTCCGGCGCCGCCGAGGTGTGGCTCGTGTCCGAAGACCCCCAGGTGTACGAAGACCCCAAGACCATCGACTTCGGCGTGAAAGCCAGGGCCGCCTTCCTCGACGCGCTCGACCACGTGAGCCTCTCGCTCACCCGCCCGGCCCGGGCCGCCTCGCTTGAGCCGGGCGAGGCCTACCTCGCCGTCGGCGAGCGCAAGGTCGCCGTCGCCTCGGCCCAAACGGTCGAGCCCTCAGACGAAGGCTTCTCCAACAAGCTGCGCATCCAGCTCGCCGAGGCGCTGTCGACCGAAGACCTGGCCGAGCCGCTCGCACTGCACGTGCCCGGGCTCAAGACCGTGCAGGTGGTCCCGCGCGACGCCCTGATCGACCCGCAACTCGTCGCGGTGGACGCCGAGCTCGGCGTGTTCCTCGACCGCGACGCCGGCAACACCACCTTCCGCACCTGGTCCCCGGTGAGCGAATCCGTCGAGGCCCTGCTGTTCCGCGGCGCCGACGACAAGGAGCCCTACCAAACGCTTCCGCTCCAGGCCGCCGGCCGGGGCCTCTGGGAAGCCGTGGCGCCCGAGTCGCTCGACGGCGTCTACTACCAGTACCGCTTCACCACCGGCGAGCGCGTCCGCGTCGCCGCCGACATCCACGGCTTCGCCGCCTCGGCCGACAGCGGCAAGACCATGGTCGTCGACCTCCGAGCCACCGACCCGCCCGGCTTCCGCGAGTACGACCCGCCCGCGATCGACCGGCCGACCGACGAGGTCATCTACGAGATCCACGTGCGCGACTTCTCGGTGTTCGACCCCAACGCCCCGAAGGCCAACCGCGGCAAGTACCTCGGCCTGATCACCCCCGGCCAGGCCAAGGGCAAAACCCCCAGCACCGGCTTGCAACACCTCAAGGACCTGGGCGTCTCGGCCGTCCACCTGCTGCCCATCCAAGACTTCGGCAGCGAGCGCCACGAATACAACTGGGGCTACTGGACGTCCCTGTTCAACGTGCCAGAGGCGCAGTACGGCACCGACCCCGACGACCCGGCCCAAACCATCCGCGAGCTCAAGCAGACCATCCAAACCCTGCACGAGAACGACGTGCGGGTGATCCTCGACGTGGTCTACAACCACACCAGCAGCTCGGGCCCGTCGTCGCCGTTCGAGAACACGGTGCCGGGCTATTACTTCCGCACGAACTTCGACGGCTCGCTCCGCAACGACGCCGGCGTGGGCAACTCCATCGCCGACGAACGCCCCATGGTCCGCGAGTACATCGCCGACTCCCTCGAGTTCTGGGTGCGCGAGTACAAGGTCGACGGCTTCCGCTTCGACCTCGTGGGCACCCACCACCCCGAAACGGTCAAGTACTTCACCGACCGGCTCCGCAAGATCCGGCCCGACATCACCCTCTACGGCGAGCCCTGGACCGGAGGCGGGCCCACCTACTTCCCCAAGGGCGCCCAGCGCGGCACCGGCTTCGCCGTCTTCAACGACCACCTCCGCAACGCCGTCCGCGGCGACCTCGACGGCGACTCCACCGGCTTCGGCACCGGCGAAGGCGGCGACCTCCACGCCGTCAAGGTCGGCGCCGCCGGCGGCATCGACGACTTCGCCGACCACCCCCACGAATCCGTCAACTACGTCTCGGCACACGACAACCGCACGTTCTGGGACAAGCTGGAATACACCCACGGCGCCGGAGACGACGAGACCTTCCGCAAGATGCAGAAGCTCGCCCACGGCGTCGTGCTCACCAGCCAGGGCATCGCCTTCATCCACGGCGGCGCCGACTTCGCACGCACCAAGGGCGGCAACCACAACTCCTACAACGCCGGCGACGAGGTCAACAAGTTCGACTGGGACCGCAAAGCCGAGTACCACGACGTGCACGAGTACGTCGCCGGGCTCGTCGCCCTCCGCCGGGCCCAGCCGGCCTTCCGCATGGCCACCTCCAGCGAAGTCCGCCGCGGCGTGAGCTTCCTCACCGCGCCCGACGGCGTCATCGCCTTCGCCCTCGACGGGCGCGTCGTTGGCGACGGCTGGCGCAAGATCGTCGTGGCCTACAACGGCGAGCCCGGCTCCCAACGCATCACCCTGCCGCCCGGCGCGTGGAACGTCGTCGTCGACGACCAGAACGCCGGCGACCAGCCGATCGGCCAGGCCGAACGACGCGTGACGCTGCCCGGCTACTCGATGTGGGTCGGCTACCAAGACTGACGCGACCGCCGCGGCGCCCTTGGCCCCGCCCGCCCCGGCCCCACCGCCTCGCTTCACCCGCGATCACCCGCATCGGACGCCCGCCATGATCCACCTTTCCGCCCCGGGTACGCGATGGGTCGCTCCGCTCTGCGGCGCCATCGCCCTGCTGTGGGCTTCGGCGGCCCACCCGGCGCCGCACCGCTTCGTGTTCGACCCCACCGGACGGCAGCCCCTGCCCGAAACCGTGCACCTGGCCGGCTCGTTCAACGGCTGGTCTGCGTCGCACCAACCCATGGAACTCGGCCGCAACGGCGTCTGGGCCCTCCAGATCGACCTGCCCGAGGGCGTCCACCACTACAAGTACGTGCTCGACGGCGAAACCTGGCTCCACGACCAAAGAGCCGACCCCGCGCTCCAACAACCCGACGGCCACGGCGGGGTCAACTCCGGCGTGCTCGTCGGCTTCGACGCGCGACAGCTCCCAGCACCCAAGCCCAACTTCATCGACGAGCGCTACGTCCGCCACGACCCCGCGCAAGACCGCCGCGTCGTCGCCGACCAGGAGCTCTTCACGCTGGCGGTACGCACCCAAGCCGGCGAGGCCGAGTCGGTCCACGCCGTGCTCCACGAGCCCGACGGCGCGACCCGGCGCGTCGCGCTGCCCAAGGTCGCCACCAACCTCGGCTGGGACCGCTACTCCGCCATGATCCGCGTCGACCGCGCCGAGGTGGCCTACACCCTCGAGCTGAGCGACGGCGCCTTCGCCCTGACCCTCGGCGACGACAAGTCCTACCGCCTCAAGGTCGAAACCGACTTCAAGACCCCCGAATGGGCCAAGGACGCCGTCTGGTACCAGATCTTCCCCGAGCGTTTCCGCAACGGCGACCCGGCCAACGACCCCGGAGACTTCTGGTTCGAGAACCTTCTGCCCTGGACCAGCGACTGGTGGGCCATCCACACCGACGCCGGCGAAGCCCCAGGCCAAGCCAACTTCTACCTCGGCCAAGGCAACGTCTGGCACCGGCGCTACGGCGGCGACCTCCAGGGCGTCCAAGAAGCCCTGCCCTACCTGCGACGCCTCGGCGTCACCGCCATCTACTTCAACCCCGTCTTCGAAGCCGACTCCATGCACAAGTACGACACGTCGGACTTCCGGCATGTCGACGACAACTTCGGCGTCAAGAGCGACAACCCCTACGACCAGGTCCCCGGCGAAACCAACGACCCCGCCACCTGGCGGTGGTCGGCGTCCGACCAGGTCTTCCTCGACTTCCTCGAAGAGGCCCACCGCCAGGGCTTCAAGGTCGTCATCGACGGCGTGTTCAACCACGTCGGCCGGGCGCACCCCTACTTCCAAGACGTGCTCGCCAAGGGACCCAACAGCGCATACGCCGACTGGTTCGAGATCACCGACTGGGGCGACCCCGCTCACTGGCGGTCCATGGACAATCCGTACGAAATCCACGGCCAGCCCGGCGGCATCCAGTGGGTCGCCTGGGACGATCTCAACGGCCACCTCCCCACGTTCAAGAAAGACCCCGTCCTCGGCCTGGCGCCCGGCCCGCGCCAGCACATCTTCGACATCACCCAGCGCTGGCTCGCGCCCGACGGCGACCCGTCACGCGGCATCGACGGCTGGCGCCTCGACGTCCCCCAAGACATCCCCATGCCCTTCTGGCGCGACTGGCGCAAGCTCGTCAAAGAGACTAAGCCCGACGCCTACATCACCGGCGAGATCTGGCACTTCGCCCAGCCCTGGCTCGAGGGCGACCAGTTCGACGCCGTCATGAACTACGAGTTCGCCAAGGCCGCGCAAGACTTCTTCATGGACCGGCGCGACGCCATCACGCCCGAGGCGATGGGCCGACGCCTCGAAGAGATCGCCTACGCCTACCCCCTGCAGGTCGCGCTGGTCGTCCAAAACCTCTTCGACAGCCACGACACCGACCGCGTCGCGTCGATGATCGTCAACCCCGACCTGCCCTACGACGGCGACAACCGACTGCAAGACACCGGCCCCAACTACGACCCGCGCGAACCCAACCCCCTCGAGTGGACCCGGCTGGAGCAGGCCGCGGCCTTCCAAATGACCTACCTCGGCGCCCCGATGGTCTACTACGGCACCGAGGCCGGCATGTGGAGCCCGGACGACCCGTCCAACCGCATGCCCATGGTCTGGCAAGACCTCGAGCCGTACGAGGACCCCGAGGTCCGCTTCCGGCCGTCGCTGTTCGAGCACTACCAGAAGTGGATCGCGCTGCGCCAAGCCGTGCCGGCGCTCCGCCGAGGCCTGTACCGCACGGTGCTGGCGCCCGACGAAGGCGGCGTGCTGGTGTTCGAGCGTTCTCTAGATGACCAGCGGGTCTACGTGGTCGTCAACCGCAGCCCAAGGCCAGCGACCATCGCCTTCGACGTGGCCGACGACGACCACGGCATGGTGTTTGTTGACCTCGCGGCTTCGGCGAAAGTCTCGCCGAAGTCCGACGCACCCGACGCACCCGACGCGCGACCGACGCTCCGCATCGATCAAGGCGCCGCGCTGCTGACCGCAGAGAACGGCCAGCTCAAGATCACACAACCTCGTTACGCCGTCTCCGTGATGGTCCGCCCCGGTTCTTTGAAGTGACCCTCGCCAAAGCCGCACGCAT
>JBCCXV010000040.1:0-11783 GCA_039191195.1 Planctomycetota bacterium | reverse complement strand
GTCTCGCCGAGCACGGCGTTGCGGACGGTCTGAATCCAGGGTGAATCGGCCCGCATGAGGAAGGGCTCGGCCAAGCCCAGCTGCGTGACGGTCCACCGGCACCCGCCGACGTCGCGGGCTTGCAGCCATGCGCGGAAGGCCTGGTCGACGTGTTTCGGGTCGACCGACGCGGGCAGGCGGAACGAGACCTTGGCGCCCGCCGCGGCGGGGATGATGGTCTTGGCGCCGGGCTCGGCGAACCCGCCCCAGAGGCCGTTCACGTCGCAGGCGATCCGTGCCCATCGGCGTTCGAGGGTGGGCCGGCCGGCTTCGCCGGCGAGCGTGGCGCCGACTTCTTGGGCGAAGGCTTGGTCGTCGAAGCCGAGCTGATCCCACGAGGCGGCTTCGTCGGGGTCGACCGGGTCGACGTGTTCGTCGAGGCCCGGGAGGGTGAGTCGGCGGTGGTCGTCGAACAGGGCGCCGAGGGTGCGGGCGAGTTCGGTGGCGGGGTTGGCGATCGCGCCGCCGTAGACGCCCGAGTGCAGGTCGCGCGACGGGCCGTCGAGGCGGAGGTCGAAGTAGGCGAGCCCGCGCAGGCCGAGGGTGATGGACACGTCGGGTGCGCGGTCTTGCCCGGGGTAGTCCCACATGGCCGTATCGCAGACCACGGCGACGTCGGCGCGGAGCCGTTCGGCGTGGGCTTGGATCATGCCGGCGAGCGTGGGCGAGCCGATCTCTTCCTCGCCTTCGATGAGCATGCGGACGCGGCAGGGGAGCTTGCGGTCGGCGTCGTGGTAGGCGCGCACGGCCTCGAGCATCGAGAGCACGCCGGCCTTGTCGTCGCTGGCGCCGCGGGCGAAGGCTTGGCCGTCGCGGACGACGGGCTCGAAGGGTTCGGAGGACCAGCCGTCGTGGCGCTGGGCGGGTTGGACGTCGTGGTGGCCGTAGAACAGCAGCGCGGGCGCGTCGGGTGACGCGACGCGGTCGGCCGGGGTGTCGACGATCGTGGCGGGCAGGCCGCTTTCGTGCGTGACGACCTCGGCCGTGAGGCCCGACCCTCGCGCGTGCTGGGCGACCCACTCGGCGGCGCGGGCGACGTCATCCGCGTGCTCGGCGGAGGTGCTCACGCTGGGGATGCGCAGGAACTCGGCGAAGCGATCTTCGAAGGCGGCTTCGTGGCTGCGCAGGTGAGCGAGCACGGCGGCGAGGTCGGCGGGCGGTGCGCTCATGGGCGGCTCGCGGCGTCGCCGGAGGTAGCGGGGAGCTGCACTTCGATCTGGCCGTTGTGTTCGCGGACGGGGAAGAGGGTGAGGGGCTCGCCGAAGTCGGGGTCGCCGAGGTCTTTGCCGTTGCGGAGCGAGAAGGTGTAGCCGTGGTAGGGGCAGGTGATGGTGGGTCCTCGGACCTCGCCCTCTTGGAGGGGCAGGCCGGCGTGGGGGCAGAGGTTGAGCAGGGCGCGCCAGCCGTCGGGCGTGTCGAGGATGAGCAGGGGCTTGTCGGCGTGTCGGACGCAAGCGCGGTCGCCGCGGGCGTCGTCGGCCGGGCAGACGGCCTGCCAGGGGGTGTCGGGGGAGGCGTCTTGCGGGGCGGGGTCTTGCGGCATGGTTTCAAGTCGTGCTGGAGCCGGTGAGCTGCGGCCGTGGCGGAACACCCGGGCTATTGTCCCGACCCGGCCTCGTGGAGCCGTTTGGACGCAAGAGGATGGACGACCTGGGCATCGTAAGAGACGTGGCGCGGATCGCCTGTGAGCAGGCGGTGTTGGCGTCGCCGCCGCGTGGTCGTCGGGGCGAGGCCCGGGTGTGCTTGGGCGTGCTGCTGCCGGTGGCCCGTGCGCTGTGCGACGGGGACGGTGGCGGGTTCGACGCCGGTGCGCTGGCGTATGCGCTGGGCGAAGCGCCCGTCGCGGTTTGGGCCGATCCGGCGACGCGTTGGGTCGACGGCTGTGGGCATTCGCGGCCGGCGTACCGCTTGCTCGCGGGGTGGATGCTGGGCCGGGCGCGGGACATGGCGCCCGGCGACGAGGGGATTGGGCGCGTCGCTCACGCGTATGTCGAAGCCCAAGCCAAGGCGCCGGCGTACCCGGACGACGAGCCGCACCACGCGTTGTGGTCGCTCTTGATCCGTGGGGCCGATGGGGCGGGAGCGAACGGGTTCGTTTCTCGCATCGACGAGCTCGTTGGAGACGGCCAAAGCCACGCGTCGTTGGTGTCGCTGGGTGTGGACGATCAGCTCGAGCCGTGGACGATGCGGGAACTGGTGGGTTTGCATGCGCTGGACCGCTTGGCGCGGTCGACAGGCCGAAAGGCGTGGCGGCGACGCGTTGCGGAGATCGCCGGTTATCACCACGGGCATACGCAGCCCGACTACACGACGTACCAGCCCTGGGCGCTCGCGGCGTTCATGAGCGATGCGGCGACGGCGTCGTTCGCGCATCAGCAGTTGCACGACGTCCAGACGCACCTGGCGGTTTCGGGGCCGTCGGGCGCCGTGGTGGTGGCGTTGTTGTTGTGCGAGGCGTGCGATGCGCTTCGGTCTGGGCGGGGCGCGGAGCAGGGGGTGTCGCGGTGAGCGGGCTCGCGGAGGCCAGGTTGATCGTTGCGGTCGCGCTGGCGGGGCTGCTTGGGGGCTGCGGCGACCGGCCCGAGGAACGGCCGGACCCGTTCTCGCTGGGCTACTCGCCCGAGCAGGTCGAGCGTGCGGTGGCCCGCGGCGCCGAGCTGTACAAGCGCCACGCCTGCAACGCGTGCCACCGGGTCGACGGGGTGGACGCGGTGGAGGCGCCGAGCTGGAACGGGATCTTCGGGCAACCCGCGAAGCTGGCCGACGGCACGACGGTCGTGCGTGACTACCGGTACCTGCGTCGGGCGATCCGACGGCCGCACGAGCAGATCGTCCTGCCGTATGGCGCGAGCATGTCGAGCTATCCGCAGCTCACGCCGGAGGACGTCGACGCGCTGCTCTGGTACATCTGGTCGCTGCGCGACCCTGAGACGGACGCGC
Organism: Planctomycetota bacterium; assembly: GCA_039191195.1. Lineage (GTDB taxonomy): Bacteria > Planctomycetota > Phycisphaerae > Phycisphaerales > Phycisphaeraceae > JBCCBV01. The sequence goes on along the minus strand of JBCCXV010000040.1, from coordinate 8,804 downwards.
CCCCGGACGCGCCCGCGTCGGGTGTGCAGGGTTTGGATGGCGTGGAGGTCTCTTCGTGAGCGGTACGGCGTTGTCGGTCAACGTGAACAAGGTGGCGCTGCTGCGGAATCAGCGGGCGGGGCAGACGCCTTCGGTCGTGGGTTTTTCGCGTGCGGCGCTGGCGGCGGGCGCGGCGGGCGTCACGGTGCACCCGCGCCCGGACGAGCGGCACATCCGCGCTGCCGACGTTGGCCAGTTGGCGGCGCTGCTGCGCGAGCCAGCGTGGGCCGATCGCGAGTTCAACATCGAGGGCAACCCGGCGCTGGGTGATTGGATGGGTCTGGTGCGGGCTGCCCGGCCGGACCAGGCGACGCTCGTGCCCGACAGCGAGGGGCAGTCGACCTCGGACCACGGGTTTGATTTAGCGCAAGACGCGGGCGCCGTGGCGCCGATCGTGGCCGAGCTCAAGTCGCTGGGCGTTCGGGTGAGCCTGTTCATGGACCCTGAGCCGGGCGCGATGCGCTTGGCGCGCGAGGTCGGGGCGGACCGGGTCGAGCTGTACACCGAGCCGTATGCCGTGGCGTTTGGCGGGCCCGAGCAGTCTGTGGTGGTCGCGCGGTACGCCGAGTCGGCTCAGGCCGCGGCGGAGGCGGGTCTGGAAGTCAACGCCGGCCACGACTTGTCGCTGGAGAACCTGGGGTTGTTTGCGCGGGCGGTTTCGCCGTTGTCGGAGGTGTCGATCGGCCACGCGCTGATCGCCGAGTGCTTGCACCTCGGGGTGGGCGAGGTGGTGCGCCAATACAACGCGCTGTGCGCGGCGGGGGTCGCGCCATGACAACGAACGACGCTTCCAACGCGAACGGATCGCCGCGCGGGGGCGATCCGTTGGCGCCGTACCGGCGGGCCGTCGCCGACGGCGCCGAGGGCTTCGACGCGACGCTCTGGGCCAGCCCGGCCACGCAGCGGCTGCGCTTCGAGGTGATCGCGGGCATGGCGGATCTTTGCGGTCGCCGGATCGTCGACGCCGGCTGCGGCCCGGGCGACCTAGCCTCGTACCTGGCCGAGTCGGGCTGCGAACACCAGGAGTACACAGGCGTCGATGGGCTCGAGACGGTGATCGAGCAGGCGCAGGCGCGCGAGATCCCGCGCAGCCGTTTTATCGCCGGGGATTTCGTGGCGGACCCGGGGTTGCTGGCGTCGCTCGAGGGCGACGTGGTGGTGATCTCGGGCACGCTCAACACGATGGCCGACGACCAGGCTCTGGCGGTTTTGGAGGCGGCGTGGTCGGCGGCGGGTCGGGCGCTGGCGTTCAATTTTTTGTCGGATCGGGCCGTGGACCCCGCGCCGCGTCAGCTGGCGCCGGCGCGTCGCCTGCCGACGATGCGGCTGCTGGACTGGGCTCTTTCGAAGACGCCGCACGTGCGTTTCCGACAGGATTACTTCGCGGGTGGGCACGACGCGACGATCGCGATGCGCCGCTCGGAAGACTGACCGATTGTTCATACGGCCCGGGACCCGGGCGCAAGGAGTGGAGCCATGTTCGATCAAATGAAGCAGCTCAAGCAGGTGATGTCTTTGCTGGGCAACCCCGCCGAGCTGCGTGAGAAGATGGAAACGGCGCAGCGCGAGCTGGCCGACGTGGTGGGCACGGGCGAGTCGGGCGGCGGGGCGGTGAAGGCCTCGGTCGACGGGCGGATGAAGCTGGTGGACCTGAAGATCGACCCGGCGATGATCGGGACGATCGCCGGCGCCGGGGCGGATGCGGACCGCGAGATGGTGGAGGAACTGGTGCTGTCGGCGGTGAACGCGGCGGTGGCGCGGGCGCAGGAAGAAGCGCGGGCGCGGCTGTCGGAGATCACCGGGGGGATGGACCTGCCGTTGCCTTCGCTGGGTGGGTAGGCGTGCTGGGTCAGGCGATGGCGGCGCGGGGTACGAAAGTGGTGGCGGCAGCGGCGGGGCGCAGGGGTGAGGCGGTCAGGCCGTCGTCTCCGCAGTTGAGGAAGGTCCGTCCGTCGTCGGTGTAGTAGCGGAAGCGGTAGGCGCCGGGTCGGAGGGTGACCTCGCAGGTCCAGACGCTGTGGGCGCCGGGCTCGCGGGACATGGGCAGCCAGGCGCTGGCGCCGGCGTCTTTTTCTTGTACGAGGAAGGCGCGCTGGGCGTCGGGGGCGAAGGCCTTGAAACGCCATCTCTGCCCGCCGGTTCGGGTGGCTCTAGCCAGGACGTTGCGAGCGTTGAACATCAGCCGATTCCTTTCGCTAGGGCCGCCGCGGCGTTGCGAGGCGTGTCGATCCGGGGGTTGTCGATCCTTCGAGCCACCCGAGTCGCGGCGTTGCGGGCGACCGCCCGCAGATTCGGCCGTGCCCGCCCAGAACGGGCGTTGCGCGGCATGAGAGACTTGAGGAGTGTAGTGCGTGTCAAGCTGGGCAACATGAGCATTGGTACTTAGGGCTGTATAAAAGTTGCGCGGACGGGCCCGCGCGTGCGAGCCCGGTGATCGCTCGCACCCGGGGTACGTTGCGTTGTGACGTTGCGGTTCGCGATGAACGGCGGTCAGGCCGCGAGATTCAGCGGCTTGGGTTCGGCTTGATCGGCGTGGGCGCGCTTGTGGGGTTTGGCGCGTCGGGGCACGGCGATGGCGATCGCCCACGCGGCGAGGTAGAGCGCGACGATGGCGACCATGCCGTGCAAGGCGTATTCGCGGGGTTGCTCGTCGAGCCGGCCGTGGAAGAAGAACCAGTCGGCGTTGCGGTGGAGCCATTCGCGGAGGTGCTTGGCCGAGAGGGTGTCGGCGAACGGGGCGCTGGGGAAGTCTTCGCGGAACAGCCGGGGGAGGTCGGGCCCCAGGGCCCAGACGCCGCCGAGCGTCATGGGGATGGGCAAGTAGCGCCAGCCCCGGCGGAGGGTGACGAAGGCGATCGAGCCCAGGCCGGCGCCGCAGGCCATGCCGACGGCGAAGTGCGCAGAAGCCCAGGCCATGTCTTGCTCCTTGTGGGTGCGGGGGTCAGGCGGCGTGACGGTTCGCGGTGCTCGTGCTCGCCGGCATGGGGATGGGGGGCGCCGACTCTGGCTCCGAGCGGAGGCGCGGGTCGGTGGGCGCGGGGCGGCCGGCAAGGCGCGCCTCGGCGGTTTCGATGGCCCAGGCCAAGCGCTCGGCGGCCTTCATCCAGCTGTGGCGCCGCTGGGCCCATCGGCGGGCGGTCAGGCCTTGCATGCGTGCGGCTTCGGGCCGGGCGAACGCGTCGAGCAGGCCGCGGGTCCACTCGGTGGGCGTTCGGCACAGGGTGAAAGGCGAGCGCTGTGGGTCGAAGCGCAGTCCGCGTACGGCCGGTGGCGAGGCCAGCGTGGGCAGCCCGGTGGCGGCGGCTTCGAGCAGCTTGTTCTTGATGCCCAGCCCGCAGCGCGTGGGGGTGACGGCGACGGCGAGCTCGCGCAGCGCCGCGGGCAGGTCGTCGACGTAGCCGATCCAGCGCACGCCGCGGGCCTTGGCGAGCCGTTTGCGGAGTTTGTCGCCGCCGGGGCCGAGGATGCGGAGCTCGGACTTGGGCGCTTCGGCCCGGACCCTGGGCCAGACCTGCTGGGTGAACCAGCGCAGGGCGTCGGCGTTGGGCGTGAAGTCGAGCTGGCCCCAGAAGCCGACGATCGGCTGCTTGATCGGGGTGCGGCACGGGCGGAAGGCCTTGAGGTCGACGCCGTTGCGGATGGTGACGGCTTCGCCGGCGCGGGTGACGGCGCCGAGCCTGTGGGTGTCGGTTGGCGACACGCCGACGACCACGTCGAGCGACGGGCCGAAGCTGGCTTCGATGCCGGCGAACACGGCGGCCTGCCGGGCGAGCTTGGGCCAGGTGAGCGGGTTCTCGCGCTTGGCGCACGACGCGTAGAACGACGCGAGCTCGTCGGCGGCGTACCAGGCGAGCACCGGTCGATCCTGGAGCTTGGTGAGGCACGACAGCAGCACGGCGCCGTGGGGTCCGAACGACACGACGGCGCGCGGGCGGTATCGGCGGACCAGCGCGAGCAGGCCGGCGACGCGGTCGGGGGTCACGCCCTGGTGGCCGGCCAGTTTCCGGCGGACCGGGCCCAGCGGGCCCTGCCAGGCGCTGCGGGTCGTGGCGATGTCTTGGGCGGTCGCGTCGGGCCAGGCGCGCCATCGGCGGGCGAGCGGGCCAGGCGGGCGCTTGTCGGGTCGCTCGAGGCTGGCGATGCGTACGCTCCAGCCGCCGGCGAGGAGGCTGCGGGCGATCTCCGAGCCGTGGCGGGCGAAGCCATGCGCGGGCGGCCATAGCGGGCGCTCGCTGACGAGCAGCGCATCGATCGGCGGCCTGGGGGGGCGGGTGCGCGGCATGGGGTTAGGCGGCGTGGGTCTCAACGGGTCGCACGCGCGGGCGCGGCGGCGTGGCGCCGGTGGTGGTGATCGACATGCCCGCGGCACGCTCGAAGGCTTGGGCGTAGACGCCGACGGCGGCGTCGGCGGCGTGGCGCGCGGCTTGGGCGCGACCGGCGGCGGCCAGACGTTCGCGCAGCGGCGCGTCCAGCAGCAGGGCGGTGAGGCCCCGGGCGAGACTCGCGGGGTCGAGCGGGTCGGCGTACATGGCGGCCTCGCCGGCGACTTCGGGCAGGGAGCCGCGTTCGCTGGTGAGCACGGCGGCGCCGGCGGCGTGGGCCTCGAGCACGGGCAGGCCAAAGCCTTCGTCGAGGCTGGGGAACGCCAGCACGTCGGCGGCGCTGAGCAAGGCGTGGGCCGTTTCGTCGGGCTCGTAGCCCAGCAGCCGGGCCGAGTCGGCCTGGCCGGCGTGTTCGAGCTTGCTGCGGAGGGTGGCTCGCGTTGCGGGGTCGAGGCCGACGACCACGAGCTTGGCGTGGCTGCGTACGAGCGGGTGGGCGGCGAGCCAGGCGTCGATGACGCGGGCGGTGTTCTTGCGCGGCTCGGCGGCGCCGAAGTGCAGGGCGAAGGGGCGGTCGATGCGTAAGCGTTCGAGGACGCGTAGCGTCGCGGCGGGGTCGGCTGGCGCCGGGCTGGGCCCGGGCCAGGGCGCGTGCCAGGCGCGGTCCGGGTCGAGCCCGAAGCGTTCGATGAGCGCGTCGCGCACGAAGCGTGAGGGGGCGACGACGCCGGCGGCGCGGTCGCAGCACCGGCGGACCCAGCGCGCGTAGCGGCGCTGAACGCGCTTCGGCGGCGGCGGGTCGGCGTCGAGCGGGATCAGGTCGTGCACGGTGGCGACGAAGGGCAGGCCGACGTACCCCGGCGCCTGGTTGGCGGGGCAGTGCAGGACGTCGCAGCCGGCAGCCCGGGCGGCGCGGGGCAGGCGGAGCTCGAGCCAGGCGTCGAACCGGTCGCCGGGCAGGTCGATCGCCTGGACGCGCTCGACGTTGGCGGGCCAGTCGACCTCGGCCGAAGCCTTGTCGTGCGGCTGGTAGAAGGCGACGACCCGCCAGTGCGGGCGCACCTGGGCGAGCGACCGGTACAGCCGGTCGACGGCCTTGCCGATGCCGCGCCGGTCGGCGCGGGCGAGCATGCGGGCGTCCAAGGCGATGCGCATAGGGCGGGGCTCTGCGCGGGGCGCAGCGGGGGCGATAATGCGTGTATCGACCGGCGGCGGCCCGGGCGTGCAGCGCGGAGGCCTGGCGCGGCGCCGTCCGATAAGAGCCGCGATGGCCGTAGACTCCCGCCCATGCGTGTGGTGGACGCCGAGCAGATCGTCAAGACGTATCGCGTGGCCGACAAGGCGCCGGGCCTGGGTGGGACGATGCGCCACCTGTTCCGGCGGAAGCACCGCGACGTCGAGGCCGTGCGCGGCGTGTCGCTGGTGATCGAGCCGGGCGAGGTGGTGGGCTTTTTGGGTTCCAACGGCGCCGGCAAGACCACGATGCTCAAGATGCTCGCCGGCCTGATGCAGCCGACCGCCGGCCGGGTGCGCGTGCTGGGCCACGACCCGTTCCGCCGTGAAGCCGAGTTCCTCCGGCGGATCGCGCTGGTGATGGGCAACAAGCAGCAGCTGATCTGGGACCTGCCGCCGGCCGAGACGTTCCGTATCAACGCCGCGGTCTACGGCATCCCCGATGACGTGGCGCGGGAGCGCATCGATCGGTTGGCCAAGCTGCTGGAGCTCGAAGAAGAGCTGCACCGCCCGGTGCGGAAGCTATCCCTCGGCCAGCGGATGAAGAGCGAGCTCATCGCGGCGCTGCTGCACGAGCCCACGGTGCTGTTTTTGGATGAGCCGACGCTCGGGCTGGATGTCAACGCCCAGGCGGCCGTGCGCAGCTTCTTGCGGACCTATAACGCCGAGCGCGGCGCCGCGATCCTGCTCACGAGCCACTACATGGCCGACATCACGGCGCTGTGCGACCGGGTGGTGCTGATCGACAAGGGCTCGATCCTGCACGACGGCCCGCTGTCGACGCTCGTCGATCGCTTCGCCCCGCTGCGTGAGGTGGCGCTGGAGCTCACCGAGCCGGTCGCGCCCGAGCGGCTCGCGGCGTTTGGCGAGGTCGAGTCGTGCGACGGCCTGTCGGTCAAGCTCTTGGTCGCTCGGCAGGGCTTGGCCGAGGCGTTGCCGCGCCTGCTGGCCGAGCTGCCCGTGGCCGACCTGACCGTGCACGACCCGCCGGTGGAGGAGGTGGTGGGGCGGGTGTTCGCCGAGGCGTCGCGCGACACGCAACAGGATGACGGCGATCTCGCGGGAGCCGCCGCAGCGGTCGAAGCCGGGGCGAGTCTGTGAGCGAGCTGACCACGCCGACGACACCGCCCGAGCCCGGTTCGCGTGCGCCCGTTGGTTTGGCCGCGCTGTTGCGCGACCGTCTCAAGCGCTTCCGCGTGATGGTGAGCGTGTTCTACGCGCTGATGGTCGAGTACCGGATCGAGATCCTGCTCTGGGCCGTCGCGACGTCCTTGCCGCTGATCATGCTTGGGCTGTGGTCGGAGGCGGCGGCGTCGGGCAAGTTCGCGTGGGACCGTCTCGACTTCACGCGTTACTTCATCGCGGTGTTCGTGGTGCGGCAGTTCACGGTGGCGTGGGTGCTGTACGACTTTGAGTACCACGTCGTGTCGGGCAAGCTCACGCCGTTCTTGCTGGCGCCGTGCGAGCCGTCTTGGCGTTTCTTGCTGATCCACGTGGGCGAGCAGCTGTGCCGCCTGCCGTTTGTCGCGGCGCTGGTGGGCTTTGCGCTGGTGCTTTATCCGGAGGCGTTGCACGGGACCGAAGCGCGCCCGGGCGTGTGGGCGCCGGGGTGGGGGCGCGTGGCGCTGGCGGTGCTCGCGGTGTACCTGGCGTTCGCGATGCGGTTTTTCTTGCAGTACGCGCTGGCGATGCTGGCGTTCTGGTTGGAGCGTGTCAGCGCGATCGAGCCCGTTGTTGCCGTGCCCTACACGTTCCTGTCGGGGCTGGTGTTCCCGATCGTGTTGTTGCGGCCGCAGTATGGAGACTGGGTGTACGAGCTCGTGCTGCTCACGCCGTTCCCGTGGATGGCTTGGTTCCCGGCGTCGCTGCTGGTGCCGGGGCAGGCCGGCGACGTGCCCATCGTTCGGGGGCTTGTTACGCAGTTGGTGTGGATCGCCGTGTTCGTCGCGATCCAGCAGGCCCTCTGGCGGCGGGGGCTCCGCCAATACTCGGCGATGGGTGCTTAAGGGCGGCGTGCGATGAAGCGATACCTGCTCGCCGTGGCCCGCTTTTGGTCCGCCTCGATCGCGGCCGAGGCCGAGTACCGCGCGAACTTCGTGCTCGCCTCGCTCACGGGGCTGATGACGCTCGGGGGCGGGGTCCTCTCGCTGCACCTGTTCTACGGCGCCGGCCACGAGCTCGGCGGGTGGCCGTGGTACCTGGCGCTGGCCGTGATGGGCGTGTACACCTTCCTCTCCGGCGTGCAGCAGACCCTGCTCCAGCCCAACCGTTCTCGCGTGACCGAGTACGTGCGCGAGGGCAAGCTCGACTTCATCCTGCTCAAGCCGGTGGACAGCCAGTTCTGGCTTTCGACCCACCGCATCTCGATCTGGGGCCTGCCGGACGTCGTCATCGGGCTGCTCGTGGTCGCCTACGCGACCGGCCAGATGCCCGAGAAGCCCAGCGGGCTCGCCATGCTCGGCGCCGGCGCCGCGGTCGCCTTGGCCCTGTGCATCCTCTACGGCATGGGCTTTGTGCTCAGCGCGATCACGGTGTGGGTGGTCAAGCTCGACAACGCCACCGTGGCCCTCAACGCGCTGCTGGAGGCCGGCCGGTTCCCCATCACGGCCTACGCCCCGGCGTACCGGGTGTTCTTCACGTTCGTCCTGCCGGTCGCGTTCATGACCACCGTGCCGGTGCGGGTCGTCGCCGGCGATGGGGCGGCCTGGAGCTGGCTCGCCGGTTCGGCCGTAGCGTCGCTGGGGGTGCTGGGCTTCAGCCGGTGGCTCTGGCTTCGCGCGTTGCGGGCGTACTCGAGCGCCAGCTCGTGAGGTAGCCCGCTAGGGGTGTCACAAGGGTGGCACGGCGGTCAGATTCTTGGCCCGGAGATTCAAGGGGCACCTTGACGAAACCCGAACAGGGGTTAGGTTGGTGATCCAATCAGAACCCGAACGGGCGTCCGCGCCCGCAACCCACCTCTCGAAAGGCTCCTTCATGGCTCCCCCTCCCGCCGCGGCTGCTAGGCTCGCCTCGACCAACGGAACCTCTCGCCGGAGCCCCGCGATGCCCAAGACCCAAGACCCCCGCGCCGACGACGCCGGGCGGCAGAAAGCCCTGACCCAGGCCGTGTCTCAGATCGAGCGGGCGTTTGGCAAGGGCTCGATCATGAAGCTGGACGACGACCCGTCGAACATCCCACCGGGGATCTCGACCGGGTCGATCAGCCTCGAC
>JBCCXV010000039.1:0-11916 GCA_039191195.1 Planctomycetota bacterium | reverse complement strand
TCCGCGATCCGGGACGGACGGCACAAACTCATCGTGTTCCACCAGAGCAAGAGATCCCTCCTCTTCGACTTGAACCAAGACCCGGGCGAGGAGCGCGACCTTGCGCCGCAGATGCCCGAACGCGCGCGGGAACTGCAGCGCACGCTAGAGGCGTACCTGCTCGGCGTCGCAGCCGAACGGCCCCAGCAGAGCGTCACGTGGAAGGTCGGCGACAGCGGCGCCGCAACGACCCGATTCCTCGACGCTCTTCCGGCCGGGGAGAGACCTCGAACCTTGGACCGCCACGATCAGCCCGTCTCACCCCAAGGCGCACCCCGCCTGACGCCTGAATAGCGCGTGCACGGCTCGCCACCCATCGCAGATGCGCGCTTCGGAGAATCGCTTTCCGCGGGTAAACTTGTGTTCTTGACGCCCGCGTCGCTCCCGGATGCCCACCCGCGGCAAGAGAGCCCAAGCGCAAAAACGACGGACTCCCACCGCCATGGATCCTCAAGTCCCAAGCAGGTCGCAAGCACGACGTTTCTCAAGCGCACGCCTCGAGAAGACGAACCTGCGCACGGTGCGGGGCGCCGCCTGTGCCCTGGCGATCGCGGGAGCATCGCCCGCTGCCGCGACGCACCCCTGGGCCGACTCTCCCAAGAGAGGCGTCGGCATGCCCCTGGCGCAGCCAGACCAAGCCGAGAATCTACTCAAGCTCGACGCGCTCGACGTCCCTTGGTTCTACAGCTGGGGCGGCGAGCCACTCTCGGGCTTTGGGCCACTGCCCCCAGAGACGGCGTTTGTGCCCATGTCCTGGGGCCGAAACGCACCCGCCAACTTCCAATCGATCTGGACGGCCAACCAGCAGTCGGGACTCTACGACACCCTCCTTGGCTTCAACGAGCCCGACCTGGCCTCGCAGTCGAACATGACGGTTGAAGAGGCGCTCGACTTGTGGCCTTCACTCGAGGCCACAGGCCTGCGGCTGGGCAGCCCGGCCGCCGCGAATAACAGTAACGGCTGGTTGTCCGACTTCATGACCGGCGTGGCGGACCGGGGCCTGCGCGTCGACTTCATCGCGGTTCATCGCTACGGCAGCCCCGACCCGCAAGCCTTCTTGAATCAGATCGACACGATCCACAACCATTACGGCCTGCCCATCTGGATCACCGAGTTCGCCGTGCGCGACGGCGCCGCCGCGACCCCCGCCGACAACCGGTACACAGACCAGCAGGCTTACAACTTCATGGCGGACGTGCTGCCGGAGCTCGAAAGCCGAAGCTATATCGAGCGATATGCTTGGTTCCCGTCGGACCGCGACAACCCGTTCGTCACTTCCTCAGCGCTCTTCGAAGAGGACGGCTCGCTCACCAAGGTCGGCCGCCTATACGTCGGCCAAGAGGAACCCACCTACAACAGCGGGTTGCTCCAGAACGCCGGCTTCGAATCGAGCCCCCTCGTCGCCCCCGCGTACGACGCTCCCGGCACAGACCAGTGGACCACCATCAACGACGCCGACACGCGAGCAACCCACGCCCATACGGGCCGACAGTCTCTCGCCCTGGCGCCAGGGCTGGACAGCGGCCAGTCCCAGCCCGGTATCGCACGCCAAGAGTTCGCGGTGGGCGAGGGCGTCGAAATCGACGAAACCTATTCCCTCGGGGCCTGGGTCTACCACCCGTCCAGCGACCCGCTCACCGGCACCCGCGAGGGCAGCCTGCGCATCCAGTGGTTCAACGAAAGCGGCGCCTTGCTCGGCGACCAGCGCATCACCGCCATCGACGCCAACACGCCAACCGACGAGTGGCGGTACGTGACCCTCGACAGCGTCCTCATCCCAAACAACCCCAACATCGCCGAGGTCCGCGCTTCGCTCTGGGTCAACAACGTCGGGCCCACCAGCGTCAATAGCGGGGCCGCATACTTCGACGACGTGATCTTCGTCCAAGGCTCACTCGTTCCCGTCCTGGGCGACGCAACTGGCGACAGGATCGTCGACCTTCTCGACTTCGACATCTTGGCGCAAAACTTTGGCGCGGCCACCGTGTTCGGAGCCGCTCTGAGCGACTTCAACGGCGACAACGCCGTCGACCTTCTCGACTTCGACATCCTGGCTCAGAACTTCGGGGCGTCGAGCCCCGCCACCGTGCCGGAGCCGGCAAGCGCCGCACTGGTGAGCGCCGGCTTGGTTCTGCGCCTACGACGTCGGACCCGACAACCCCACCATACCTAGACCACGCCGGCGCACGAACCGCCCGCGTTCGTGCGCGGAGTCTGCGCGAGAACTCGTCGCCAAACGGGCGCAGCGGAGGCCGACGACCGGAGGTCGAGGGCTGCCCGAAGCGCTCGACCGATCGCCGGGCAGCGCCGCCGCCGCGGACCCGGACGGCTACGCCGCCTCCGTGTCGGCCGTCCGCGCGGGCTTGCGCCTAGGCCTCGCAACGCCCGGCCAGGCAGCAAACCGCGCGTCGGCGGAGAGTAAGAAACCGGGCAGAGGCCGCGCCACGCGAGCACCAGAAGGAGCGTCGGCAGCCCCGCTGGCGTCTGCGGTCAACAAGGTGGTGACAGACCGCGCGAGGCTCCTGCGCGTTTCGACCGCACCCAACCCCTTGCACCTAGCGACGCAACGCAGCGAGCCCGGCGTGCGACACGGCAAGGATTCTTCACGCGCGAGGTCCGCACCCGGACCGGCGTCGCTTCAGCAGCGCGAGGCCCGGAATGGCGAGCAGGGTCAAGCAACCGGGCTCGGGCACGCTCGCCGGGCTGGAGAAACCAAAGTTCTGCGCGAGCATGTCAAAATCCAGCAGGTCCACGGCGTTGTCGCCGGTCGCGTCGCCCGTGAGATAGCTCGCCAGCCCCCCGAAGTTCACCGCCAGCACGTCGAAGTCGAGCAGGTCCACGGCCCCGTCGAGGTTGAAGTCGCCGGGCATGGTGCCCAGGCCGTCGGGCCCCGACAGCATCAGCAGCAGGTCGTCGAAGTCGGCGTCTTGATCGCCGTCGAGGTCATACGCCGGGTCGCCCAAGCCGGCGATCATGAGCAGGGCGTCGTTGGCATCGACATCGCCGTCGCCGTCGAAGTCGGTCGGCGGGCCCAAGACGATCGGCGGGCCGGCGGACCATCCCCCACCGGCCGCCGACCAGCCTTGTTCGCTGTACCCGGACACCGGCGCCCACGCGTCAAAGTCGAAGTATCCCCCACGCGACACGCGTATCGCTTGCACGTTGTCCAGGGTCAGCGTCTGGCCCGGGGCGATCTGCGACGCGGGCTCCGTGGCTTGCAGCAGCCACGCTTCGGCGTCGTTGCCGCCGCGCACCTGGCCCAGCCCGTTGGGCTCGATGGTGATCGCCGTCGCCTCCTCCACGCCGACGCCGCGGAAAGAGCCCAACCCCAGGTCCGCCATCGAGCGGGCCAGAAAGCCCAGCATCCTCCCCTGGCGGTCTCGCTCGACAAAGTGGCTGTCGGTGATCGCACCGCCCAGGTAGGGCACGTCCAGGAAGCCGTGCTCCAGCGTGGCGTCGAAGTTGTAGGGGTTCTGCAACATCTGGCTGGACGTCACGCTGCCGTTGTACGCCGCGAACGCGCTCGACCCCAGCACGGCAAGCCCCGCCGATGTCCCGCCGATGGGCTTCCCCGCCGCGGCGTGGGCGTTGAGCAACGTCTGCACCGGCGTGCCCAACCAGTCGTCGAAATAGTTCGCCTGATTGCCCCCGGCCAAGAAGATCGCTTCTGCGTTGGCGATCTTGTTCAACACAAACGCGTTCGAAGACGCCGAACTGTTGCGGAACACGATGGTCTCCACCGAGTCGGGCTGCGCCCCGCCCACCTCGTCGAAGAGGTAGTCGTTGTAGCCGTCGGAACCCGAAGCCCGGAGGACGAGCACATCGCCGCCGCCGGCCCAGTCGTTGAACCGCGCCATCGCCGCGTCGACGTCGGACCCGCCACCCGCCAGCAACACCCCCCCTTGCGTGCTGGCCGACGCGTCCGCGCCCGAGCCGGTCAGGTAGTAGTTGTACGACTGGGCGCCAACCTCGGGCGCCAAGGCCGCCAGGGTCACGCCCGCCACGGCGGCGCGGAAAGCCTCTCGACAACGTCCAAGCCTACGAGCATGCGAGAAACGTGCTTCTGGGCGCATCTTCACTCTCCTTGAAAACGCGGCGGCGCGCTGGAAGGCTGGTTGTAGAGGGCTTGGTGCTCACGCTCCCAGTCCACGCACCAGGCACGGAACTCGTCATCCGTCCCGCCCGCGGCGGACGCGTGCTCGGTCATCGCGAGCATCAAACGCACGAGGTTGCCCCAGTCGCTCACGTGGATCGAGTCCAGGTCAAACGCATCGGTCTCGGGGTTGAGGTTGTGGTAGTTCGCCATGGGCACGCACACCGCCCCCGCCTTGCCGGTCCAGGCCTGGAACACGCTCGACTCGCAAGTGCCGCCATCCATCAGCCTCCGCTGGAAGCGGAAGTCGGCGTGCGCTTCGCTGAGCTGTTCGGCGCACCGGCTGGCCCACGCGCAGACCTCGGGGTCGAACACGCCGCGCCGATCGCCAACGCGCACGATCGGGCCCGATCCCAACGGCGTCAGCGGCAAGGCCCGGCTGGTTTCCACGCTCAACACCAGGTCGGGTCGCAGGCCTGGGTCGCCCGCCGCACCCGAGCCAAAGTGCTCGCGGCAGTAGCGAATCGCGCCCAAAAAACCACCCTCCTCGCACCGGGTGAACAGGCAACTCACCGGCCGACGAAGCTCCTCCCGGTTGAAGCTGTCCATCAGGCACACCAACGCCGCCACCCCCGCCACGTCATCGACCGCCGCCGCCGACACCGACCCGTTGAGGTGGCTCGGCTCGGGCAAGTCCCACATGCCAAGGCTGCCCGGCTCGACGGGCCCATCGACGGCGATCTCGACCTCGGCCACGTCGCCCTCGGGGTTGTACGCCACGATGCGCTCCACGACACCCGTCGCCCGGCGCCCGCCAATCTTCGGCGACACGCCCTCGGGCCGACCGGCCAACAGGCCCGGATCGATCTCGCTCAGGGGCTTGCCGCCCGTCCAGAACGTGACACGCGCCCCGGGAAACTTCTCGGCCGGGAAACGACCCATCCACGCGGCTCGAATCACGCCCCGCCGAGCCGGCCCGAGCGACCAAAAGCCGATGTGGTCCATGTGCGCCGTGAATAGCAACCGCTTGAGGCTCGGGTCGGGCCTCTCCGGCGTGAACTCCACAATCAGGTTGCCCGCCGAATCCACCCGCACCGGCAAGCCGCGGTTGCGCGCGAACTCCCAGACCCAAAGCGCCACGTTCTGCTCGTGGAACGGCGCCGTCGGAAGGCGCAGCAGCTCGAGCAAGAACTTGATCCAACGCGACGGCGGGTGGAACCGCGCCCGGCGCCGACGAGACGCCCTGCGCTCCGACAGGTCGGGCCGGAAGTCCGGCGTGCGTTGGCGGTTGAGCTCTTGGGGGTCCATACGCCGCAACAAGGTAGGGGCTAGAAGGCCGCCAGAAGCGATCGCAAGCAGTCCATCAGTAATCGTAGGTGGTGTAGTCGCCCAAACCGATACGGGTGGTGCTATGGGTGATCCCAACCTCATCGAGCGCGTCGCCCGCGCGGCCGCCGACCATATCGACCATGGCGTCGAGATACGTCTCGACCATCGGGCGCCCGGACGGAACGAACTCGACGCGTCCGTCCATGAAGCCAAAGTTGGCGCCGGCGCCGGGGTGGTTGTCCGACACACCATCCTCGGCGGTGGCCGTGCCGAACGCGCCCGAGCGATCGTTCTCGGCGAGGATGGCGACCCCCGAGGGGTTACGCACCCACAGGTCCGACTTCATCCGGGCTTGGGCGCTCCTCACGAAGTCGATGAAGTCGGTCGGCGGACTGAACGGCTCGTAGTAGATGATGTCGCCCTCCGGCACGTCGAGCACCTTGTTCGTTCGATAAACCCCGAGCTGCGCCCAAGCCAAGACGTCGTAGCTGTGCCCGCCGGAGGCATCCGCGGCGCCGCCGCCAGCTGCGGTGTACAGGTCGCGGAACGGTCGATACTCCTTGCCCGGCTTCCAGGGCAGGGGCTGGAAGGGCGCCACGAACGGGCCACTAAAACCGTCATCGCGGACGTAACTCGTCAGCGGGTCGGTCTGGATGACGTTCTCCGTGCTCGGGCAGATCGCGGCCGCGAAGGTCGAACCGATCAGGCCATCGATCAGTCGACCGGGCTGCACCCAAAGCGGGAACAGGTGCGCGATGTTCGAGCCCTCCACCGTGTCCGCGGTCGGGAACGGCACCCGGTTCTGCTCCTCGTCTGCGACGATAAGCGAAGCCTGCATCATCGAGCGCTGATTCACCGCACACTGAACACGACGGGCGCTCTCACGCGCCGATCCCAGCACCGGAAGCAAGATGCCGATCAGCAGCGCGATGATCGCAATGACCACCAGCAGTTCGATGAGCGTAAAACCGCGCGGCCTACGGCGGACCAGCGCGGTGTCGGTCTTGGGCTCGTGCGGCATGCGCGTGGGCTCCGTGCGGGACCGGGACGGGGCGTGCTCGGGGGCGAGGGGACATGTCATGGGCGGGGTTCCTCCGCGTCGGTGACGACGGCCAGGCGATCGGCGATACGCTGCTCCAACCCGTCACGCGGCGTGACATCGAGCCGGATCGACAGCGCGCTCAGGCTGGTTTCGTTCTTCCCGCTCGCGCGACCCGCAAAAAAACGCGTCTGCGCGTCGGCGGTCATCCGGTAGTCAAAACCGCCGTCGGTCGACGTGACCGGCAGCCCCGGGTTCATGGCCAAAACCCGCACCATCAGCTTGACGACGTGGGCGTCCCACATCTCGGGGAACGACACCGGCGGCACGTCGGCCGAGCCAGCCGTCGCCAGCGGGCCTCGCCTGGGGTCGATATCAACACCGCCGTCTCGCAGCCCGACCACGTCGCCGTCGCTCAGGATCGACAGCCGAACGTTCGACCAACCGTGGCCTTCGCGCTCGGCCAAACGCAGGTCGAGCAAGGTCAAGCCGTCGTCGCCGATCACCCGGGCCGTGTGCGCCGCCAGATCGACCCGCATCGCCCGGTTCTCACTGACGCCGAAGCCGAAGTCTTGCTCTAGCTGGCCGCACGCCGTCAGCAGCCGCCCGAATCGGCCGCGGCGGAGGAAGTGCTGATCGATCACGCCATACGGAAACAAATCCATGCCCTGGGCGTAGCCAACGCCCGGCACGTCCACGCCCGGACGCGCGCCCAGCAGCATCGCGTCGGCGCTCGAACCCCCCGTCAGCATCCAGCGGCTCATCATGGCCGCGCCGGCCGAGGTGCCGCCCACCACGCCGCCACGCTCGATCAGCTCATGGACCGCCCGGAACCCCGGCGTATCGCCCGCGGCCGGGCGCAGGTTGGCCGTGATACGGCTCTGGTCACCCCCGGTGAACCACAGCGCCCCGCAAGATGCGAAGACAGCGGCGCACTCCGCCGAACCGGCATACGCGGGGTCGTCGTGCACCACCTCGGTGTCAAACACCAGACCGGGATCGTCGACGTACTGTCGGAAGTCCTGCACCGTCAACGGCCCCGAACGCTCGGGCACGCCGCTCGCCAACGGCACAACCCCGAGAGGCCCCGTGGTCAAGCGATCGTCTAGCGTGGCGCGATAGACCGCCTCATGCTCAGGGCTCAACCGCCCGCCCGCAACGACAAGAGTCCCGGCCTCGGCCGTCGCCAAGAAACCCAGACCCACGGCGGTCGCAACGCAAGCCAGGGTCAGTCGAAGGATGAATCGAGGTGGTCGCATGGTTGTTCCTTCTCGGATCAGGCCGACGATTGCTCCAACAGCGGGGATTGCCGACGCCACAGGTCCTCCAACCAGTCGTCAACACCGTCGCCATCGGGCTCGGCCTCCGGCGATCGAGCCACCGACGCCAGCAGCTTCACCAGCCCCACAAAGTCGCCGACATCGATCGACTCGCGGTCGAGCGTTCGTGTGTGGGTGTTCACGTTGTGGTAGTGGTCCATAGCCAGACACACCGCGCCCGTGCGGCCCCAATACGCCTGAAAAACCGTGGATTCGCACGTGCCGCCCGGCATGAGCCTCCGCTGATAACGGAAGCCGGGCTCGTCCGCTTCCAAGCGCTGAGCCACGCGCGCAAGCCCCGCGGTCACCGCCGGGTCGAACACGCTGCGGCGGTCGCCCACGCGGATCACGGGTCCGGCCCCGGGCGTCGCGACCGTCGTCGCCATCGACATCTCCACGCCCACCACTTGGTCGTGCCGACGCGACCCGCTCGCCGAATGTTCACGGCAGTGCCCCAGACAACCGACGAAGCCGGCCTCTTCCGCGCGGGTCAGCAAGAACCGCACCGGGCGTACCGGACAACGGTCCCGGCCGAGTTCCCCCATCACGCACAACAACGCCGCGACCCCCGCCAGGTCGTCGATGGCCGGGGCGTACAGCCGCCCGTCGATCACCTCGGGCCCCGGCAGCGCCCATTGGCCGATGGAGCCGGGCGCCACGTCTTGATCGACTTGAACGCGCACCAGAGCCCGCTCGCCCTCCCCCACGTAGCGAAGCACCTCGGTAATGGTGCCGGAGACAGGCTGGCCGCCGCAGCGATAGTCCCGCGCCTGGCCGGGGCGCGACCCCGCCATCCACACCGGCGGCGCCGGCGAACCGCCGGTCACAAACCGCACCGCGGCGCCCTCGAAGTAAGACCGTGGAACCCGCCCTACCCAAGACGCCTCCAGCGTGCGCCGATCCACCATCCGCCGCGCCCAGAACCCGGGGTGGTCCATGTGCGCCGTGAGCAGCAGACCCGGCTCCGACGGATCGAAGTGCTCGGCGTGATCCTGTCGCTCGATCATGAGATTGCCGGACGCATCCGAACGCACCCCCCAACCGAAGCTCTCCGCCAGTTCCGCGGCGATCTGCGCGACATTCTGCTCGTGAAAAGGAGACGTGGGCTCACGCAGCACGCGCATCGCCATACTCAACCAACGCGCCTCGGCAGCACCCACGGACCCGACCGCAGAGCGACCGCGTTCGAGTGATGCCCTACGTAAGGCGTCGCGTGGCGTAGGCGTGTTCTGGATTCGCGCCATTTTGGGCGGCCTGCAGCTTCGGGAAGGCCCGCGCAGCGTCACGCGGGCTCGGGGGACGTACCCGCCGCCGCTCAACGGAACTCCGAACTTCGAGCAACTCGAACCCGGACGGAGCGTCGGACCCCGCACGCCGTGGCTCAGAACCCCATTGCATTGGTCATGGACCTGCTGAGCTGGCCGTGTGGTCCGCAGGATGCGGCGACTGGCTCATCGGGCCGAAGAATGCGGCCGTCATGTCCGGGACGTCACGCGCGTCTCCGCGTGTCGTCCTCATAGGAAATAGCGGAGCAAAGCCCTTCCGTCAACACATATCCCGGAGCTCGCCGCGAAACCCGCCGCTCGCGCGAAAAAAATCGCACAACCTTAGTCATTTGCTTGCGCGATCTACACGCAATTGTGCAAGTGTACATGGGCCAGCAAGCTGGCGTGGACATGACCCCGCATTCGCCGGGCGACCACCCCTCACCCCGACAACTACGCCGTTGTTCCGCGAGAGAGCCAAGCTCTCCACCGCGTCGTGTTGTCGTTTGCCGGCCCCTCAACTCGATGGCCCGGCATTCCCGGATAGGCCTGCTTTTTGTGCCCCGTGCGTCGCGAACCGCGGCGTCGACATACCTGGAGGAATGGTTCCCATGCATCGATCTGCACACGCCACCGCTTGTCTCGCCGGTTTCACCCTGCTCGCCGGCCCCCAAACGGCCTGGGCGGTCAACCCCGTCCCCTTCGTCGAGACGTTCTCAGACTCCGCCGGCGACGGCTTCGACTTCACGCCCTTTATCGACGACACCATCGGCTACAACTTCGCCCCCAACACCGGCACCGACACGTTCGACGTGACACTCCTCGACGGCGCCCGGTCCTACTCCACCGTCGAAACCTCGGGCGTGCCCACGACGCCCGGCTCCGTCATCGAGATCGGCACCCTCTTCACCCTAACCGAGGGCAACATCATCCCCGGCGTGCCCGATGACGCCACCACACGCCTGGGCTTCTCCCTCTTCGGCAGCGACGGCGGAAACGTCGAACAGTCCGGACCCGACCCGCTGTCCTTCTCGGCCTACATCAGCGAGCCCGGCGGGTTCGACGTCCCCGCCTTCGTCTTGCGCAACGTCCAGAGCGGCGACAGCATCGTGTCCGCACCTTTCACCACCTTCACCGGCGCCATGACCGGCACGACCTTCGACTTCGACGTGGACATCACCCTCACCGCCACGTCGATGATCGCCGATTTCACCATCACCGACGTCAACACCCCCGCGCTGGTGGAGACCGGATCGGTCGAGCTCGTCTACTCCGACCCCGTCCTCGATGCGCCGACCGGAACCTTCTTCGGTTACCACATCGACAAGAACAGCAGCGGCCTGCCGTCGACCATCGTGTTCGACGACTTCAGCCTCGCCGTGGGCGGAACCGCACCCCTCCCCGGCGACGCCAATAACGACGGCACGGTCGACCTGCTCGACTTCGACGTCCTCGCCCAGAACTTCGGTTCCAACACCGGCAACGGCGCCACCGACGGCGACTTCAACGCCGACGGGACGGTCGACCTGCTCGACTTCGACATCCTCGCCCAGAACTTCGGCTCCTCCAGCCCCGCGGCGCTTCCGGGGGCCGTGCCCGAACCCGCCGGCCTGGCCATGCTCGGCTTGGGCGCAGCCGCCCTGCTCCGGGGGCGGCGTCGGCGGCACTAAGCCACGCGAACCAACAACGAGAGCCCCTCCGGGTTGCGACAGCATGAAAGACCCCGGCCCGTACATCGGTTCGGGGTTTTTTCACAGAGCATTAGGTAACGTCCCAACGCCCCGCCGGCGACACACGCTCCGAGCCACTCCTCTTTGGACACCAACACACCCAACACGCCGCCGGGTTCACGCACCATCGAGATGCCGCCCGCGCTGGTCATCGTGTCGATCATCGTGGTGTGTTCGGCCCTGGCCACGCTGATCCTGCCGCAAGGCGCCTACGAGCGCCAAGAACGCAAATTCCCCAACCTCAAGCCCTACGTCGTGCAAGAGGGCGACACCCTCGACTCGATCCGAACCGCCACCGGAGGCGACTTCGAGTCCATCGCCGACCTGCGCCCGTCCGAAGACCCCGCGCAGCGCCTCACCGAGTTGCGGCCCGGGCAAACCGTGCTGGCCCCGGAAGGCGGCCTCGTGCGCAACGCCGTGATCCCCGGCACCTACCAAGCCATGGACGGCGGGCAAGCCCGCGGGCTGCGCGACCAGGCCTGGAACGCGCTGGGCGACACCGTCCTCGCGCCCATCGCCGGATTCGTAAAACGGGCCGAGATCATTGGCTTCGTCCTCATGCTCGGCGGCGGCTTCGGCGTGATCCTCGCCACCGGCGCGATCGACGACGCGCTGCGGTGGATGGTGCTCAGGCTCGGCGACAGCCGCGCCAAGATGCTCGTCGTGCCGGTCAGCTTCGCGCTCTTCAGCCTGGGCGGCGCGGTGTTTGGCCTGGGCGAAAGCACCATCGCTTTCGTCCTCATCACCGTGCCGCTGGCCATCCGGCTGGGCTACGACACGATCACCGGCGTCGCGATGTGCTACATGGCCTCGCAGGTCGGCTTTGGCGCCGCGTTCTTCAACCCCTTCACCGTCGGCATCGCCCAGAGCATCGCCGAGTTGCCCTACTTGTCGGGATCACAACTCCGGTACGTCATCTGGGCGATCTGTACCACCGTCGGCGCCCTCTTCGTCACCGGGTGGGCGTGGAGGGTGGAGAAGAGCCCGCAAAAGTCGCCCACCTTCGCCCTCGACGCGAAGGTCCGCGCCAGACTCGGATCCGACGCCGACGACGCCCCCCCCAAACTCTCCCTGCGCAAGTGGCTCGTGGTCGCCATCGCCT
>JBCCXV010000038.1:0-11986 GCA_039191195.1 Planctomycetota bacterium | reverse complement strand
GTCGACGGAGTAGGCGGCGGTTTTGGGCTGGTCGTAGGCGTGGAGGTCGCTGGGGCCGGCGATCCGGAGCGCGGCGAGGGTGGCGACGACGGCGAGGACCAACAGCAGGGGTATGAACTTACGGCGGTGGGACTGCGGCTCGTTCGGGGCGTCCGGTGGGGTCATGGCGCGTCGGGCCAGGGCGCGGCGGGTTGGGGTTCGAGGGTGGCGCCGTCGGGTGAGCGGTCGCGGAAGAGGGCTTGGCGGGCGGCCTGCCAGTCTTTCTGGAGTGAGGCGCGCATGGGGTTGCCGCGTTGCTGGCCGAAGAGGTTGTAGAGGTCGACGGCGGCGCCGATGGTGAGCGTGACGTCGAGTTCTTGGTTGTGGCGGAGGACGCGGAAGGTGTGGCGTTCGCCGGACATCATGCTCTCGACGCGTTGCCTGAAACGGGGGGTGTCGAGGTCTGGTTCGAGGGGTTGGCCGTCGATCGCGAGGATCTGGTCGTCGGGGAGGAAGTGTTCGCGTCCGGGGAAGCCGGGCTTGGTTTGGAGGATGGTGACGACGGCGGGCGTGGGCGCGTTTTCGCCGGCGGCTCGGGTGATCTCGAAGGTGACGCCGAGGGCGCCGGGGAGGTTGGGGAGGTGGTCGTTGTCGCGTCGGGACCGGACGAAGCGGTGCAGGGCGATGCGCTCGAGTCGGAGCAGGGCCTCGGGGCTGTGGGCGGCGTCGATCATGGCGCGGAGCTGGTCGTCGCTTAGGTCGGCGGCGGTGAGGCGGAGCTGTGCGCGTTGGCGGAGCCGGTAGTCGGGGTGTTCGAGCAGGCGAGCGAGCGCGGCGGGGTCTTTCGGCAGCTCGGTTGGCGCGGGGGTGACGGGGTGGAGATCGGCCGCGGCGGGTTCGGCTGGTTGCGCTTGGGCGGGCGGCGCGGCGGGGCCGGGTTGTGCGTGGGCGGCCGGGGCGGCAAGGGCGAAGGGTATGGCGAGCGCCGGGGCGGAGGCGAGGGCGGTTAGGACTCGGCGGCCTCGGTGAGTTCTTGTGCGTGTTGGTAGATCCATCGGCACTTGCGTTCGGTGGCGAGGAGGAAGGCGTCGCCGGGGAGCCGGGAGACCCGGCCGGTGACGGCGATGGGGATGAGCCCTTGGGCGACGGCGGCCTCGATCATGAGGCTGGGCAGGGCGCGGAGTTCGGCTCGGCTGAGCAGGGTGCGGGCGTCTTCATCGTACCCGCGGAGGAATCGTCGGAACCGGCCGAGGTCGGGCTCGCTGGGCCAGTCGGCGGCGTCGGCGGCGTCGGCGCGCATAGAGAACTGGAGGGCGCCGTTGGCGACGTCGATGAGGCGTGGCTGGACGCGTGCGGCGTCGTAGTCGAGGACGGCGAGGACCTTGTTCTTGCGGAACAAGAGGTTTCCGGGGTGCCAGTCGCAGTGGGCGATGTGCTTGGGCCAGTCGTCGACGCCCTCTTGGCGTGCGTGGGTGGCGGCGCCGTCGTAGAGGCGGTCGAGGCTGGCGAGGGCCTGCTGGGACTCGGGCCGCCAGAGTCCGAGGCGGTCGAGGGCTTGGGGGGCCTGCTCGAAGGCGGCGCGGACGGACTTGGCCCGGTGGTAGGAGCCGGCGGGGGGCGCGTAGGACCACTTGTGGTCGGCGAGGAGTTCGTGGAACTGGGCGAGGGTTCGTCCGGCGGCGTGGGTGGCTTCGAGGGAGCCGTCGTAGCGGGCGCCGTCGAGGAACTCGAAGAGTTCGTAGACGCTGTCGAAGGCGCGGAGCATGGAGTTGTTGCTGCGTCGGGTGCCGACGAGGCGGGGCAGGGGGAAGCCCTTGTCGGCGAGGTGGAGCTGGACGCCGTGGCAGAAGGCGACCTTGTGTGCGTCGTCTTTGCCGGGCGCGCGTCGCTTGAGGAGGAAGTCGCCGCTCTCGGAGCGGATGAGGGCTTTGGGTGACTTGCGTGAGCCGCGTCGGAAGTCGAGGACTTCGTCGAGGACGCCGAGGTCGTAGTGGGACAGGACGACGGCGAGTTCGCCGGCGCCGAAGGCTTGGCGTGCGGCGGGGTCGAGCCCGCCGGCGGTGTCCCCGGCGTGGGTGCTGAAACCAGGCGGCTCGGTCGGGGGGCTGGGTGGGGGCATGGCCCGCGGCGGCGGGGGCCGCGCTACTCCACGTTTTGGACCTGCTCTTTGATGCGGTCGATGGCGGTCTTGAGGTCGACGACGCGTTGTGCGATCTGGCCGTCGTTGCACTTGCTGCCGACGGTGTTGACCTCTCGGAGCATCTCTTGGGCGAGGAAGTCGAGGGTTCGGCCGACGGGCTCGCCGTTCTTGCGTGAGAGGGCTTCGCGGAAGTGTTCGACGTGGGCGTCGAGTCGGTGGAGCTCTTCGGTGATGTCGCTGCGGTCGGCGAAGATGGCGGCTTCGCGGGTGAGGTCTTTGTGGTCGATCTCGATCTGTGCGGAGGCGACGAGGTCGCGGACGCGGGCGAGGAGCCTGTCGCGGTGCTCGGCGACGACCAGGGGGGCCCGCTCGCGGACCTCGGCGGCGCGCTGGCTCATCTGGTCGAGCAGGCGGCTGAACTCTTCGGTGAGGGTGGCGCCTTCGGCGACGCGCATGCGGTCGAGTGCGGCGACGGCTTGCTCGATGAGTGCCGGCGCCGCGCGGCGGGCGCGGGCGAGGAGTTCGGCGGGGTCGGTGGCGGGGGTGAGCACGCCGGGCAGGGCCAGGAGCTGGGCGAGGTCGATGCGGACCGACGGGTCGTTGGTGCGTGCGGCGATGCGGCCGTGGATGGTCTCGAGGTGGTCGAGGTAGGCGAGCAGGGCGTCGTCGTTGACCTGGGACGGTGCGGTGGTCTCGGCGCCGCGCACGCGGAGCATGAGCGCGAAGGACCCGCGGGAGACGTGCTTGCGGAGCTGGGCTTCGAGCTCGGGCTCGAGGCCGGAGAGCTCCTCGGGCGCGCGGACGACGCACTTGAAGTAGCGGTGGTTGACGGCTCGGAGCTCGGCGTCGAAGTGGGCGCCGGCGTCTTCGACCGTCGCTTCGCCAAAGCCGGTCATCGATCGGATCATCGTGTGGCTCGGGCGTGGCGTGGGGGTGGGCGTGGGGGCGTTAGTCGCCGTTGGCCCCGGCTTGGGGTTCGGCTTCAGGCGCCTCGGGGTTGGTATCGGCCGGGTCGGCGCCGGGGTCGAGGGGGTCGGTGGTGTTCTCGGGCGTGGCGTCGGGGGCCGCGTCGGGGTCGGCCTCGGGCTCGGCCTGCGGGGCGGCGTCGGCGTCGGGCGCGGGCGCGGATGGGAGCGTGAGGGTTTGGGTGGCCGTGCTGGAAGGCGCGGGGGCGATGGCGGGGTTGGCCTCGGCCTCGGCGGGGGGGCGGATGTTGAAGGTCAGGACGATGGCGATGGTGATGAAGGCGACGAAGCAGGCGATGGTGAAGTAGGTGAGGGCGTCGCCGGCCTTGGCGCCGAGGAAGGCTTGTTGTGAGCCGCTTCCGGCGCCGCCGAAGGCGCCGGAGAGCCCGCCTCCCTTGGGTTTTTGGATGAGGATGGCGAGGGTCATCAGGATGGCGATGAGGATGAACGCCAGCATGAAGAGGTAGGTCCAGATGGAGGTCTGGATGGGCGCCGACTGGGCGAGGCTGTGGAGGGGCGAGGGGGTCACGGGTACACCTTTGGGGTCGGTGGGTCGCGGGTGGTTTAGCCGGCGGCCTGGACGATGGCGGCGAAGTCTTCGGGCTTGAGGGAGGCCCCGCCGATGAGCCCGCCGTCGATGTCGGTTTGGGCCAGGAGTTCGGCGGCGTTGCCGGGCTTCATGGAGCCGCCGTATTGGATGCGGACGGCCTGGGCGACGTTCTCGGAAAACAGGGAGGCGACGGTTTTGCGTACCGCGGCGTGGGCGGCCTGGGCGTCTTCGGGGGTGGCGGTCTTGCCGGTGCCGATGGCCCAGACGGGCTCGTAGGCGATGGTGACCTTGGCCATGTGGGCCGCGGACACGCCGGCGAGGCCGTAGCCGAGTTGCCCGGCGTTGACGGCGTCGGTCTTGCCGGCCTCGCGCTGTTCGAGGGTTTCGCCGATGCAGAGGGTGACGTCGAAGCCGGCTTCGAGCGCGGCGAGGACCTTGTCGTTGACGAGGGTGTCGGTTTCGCCGATGACGTGGCGTCGTTCGCTGTGTCCGACCAGGGCGGCGGTGACGCCGAGGTCGGCGAGCTGGGAGAGGCAGACTTCGCCGGTGAAGGCGCCTTCGGCGCCGAGGTAGAAGTCTTGGGCGCCGACCTTGATGGCGGTGCCGCTGAGCTTGGCGGCGACATCGGCGAGGTGGAGGAACCCGGGGAAGACGGCGACGTCGGCGGGGGGCGTGGGGAGGCTCTTGGCCAGGCCGTCGGCCAGTTCGGCCGCGCGGGCGCGGTCGAGGTTCATCTTCCAGTTCCCGCCGACGGTGGGTCGTCGCGTGCTCATGGTGGGCTCGGCTGCCTTGGAGGATCGCCTCGGCGTGCGTGGGCCGATCGGGCGAGCCGCGGAGTATACCCGGGGCCGGGTGGCGTTAGGAAAGGGCGGTCTGCTGGGCGGGTTGGCGCGTGGGCGGGGGGGCGATCGCGGCGGGGCCCCGCTGGTCGGCCTCGGCGAGGAGGTCGGCGGCGCCTTGGTCGAGCAGGGCCCGGACGGCGCGGGCGGGCAGGCGGCCGAGGTCGCGGGTTTTGACGCGCTGGTCGAAGTCGGCGGCGAGGCGGCCGTCGATCGACACGACCTTGGCGCGGAGGCGGAACCAGTGGGCGTCGGCGTTGCGGGCGGCGCCGGCGGCTTGCTCGATGCCGACGGGCTCGGCGAAGACGGCGACGGGGCTGTGGCAGCCGGCGGCGAGGCCGGCGACGACGGCGCGCTCGGCGTGGATGGCCGCGGCCGACAGCGGGTGGTTCAGCGGGAGGCAGCGGGTGAGGGTGACGTGGTCGCCGGCCCGGCACTGGAGGCACAGGGCGCCCTGGGCGGCGGCGGGGAGCATGGCTTCGACCGAAAGCGGGGCGGCCTCGGTGGAATCCCTGAGTCCGAGTCGGCGGAGCCCGCACGCGGCGAGCAGGGTGGCGTGATACCCGGAGTCGGGCGAGGCGGCCTTGGCCAGCCGGGTTTCGACGTTGCCGCGCATCAAGGCGGGGCGGAGGTCGGGCCGGAGGGCTCGGGCCTGGGCGGCGCGGCGGGGCGAGGCGGTGCCGAGCACGGCGCCTTGCGGGAGGTCCTCAAGACGGGTTACGCCGGCGGGGGCGACGAGCACGTCGTGGGCTTCGGCGCGGCGGGGGACGGCGGCGATGGTGAGGCCGGGCGTGGCCGTATCGCACGGCATGTCCTTCATGGAATGGACGGCGAGGTCGGCGTGGCCGTCGAGCAAGGCCTGTTCGACGGCGGAAACGAACAGGCCTTTGCCGCCGATTTCGCTGAGGGCGCGTTGGTCTTGGCGGTCGCCGTCGCTCTCGACCCACCGATAACGCACGTCGACATTGGGGTGGAGTTTTTGGAGGCCGCGGCCGACCATCTCGGCTTGGATGCGGGCGAGCCGGCTGGGCCGCGCGGCGATGGTGATCGGCTTGCGGCTGCGACGCACGGGGCGTTCTCCAACACGGTGGCCGCATGCTAGCGGCGGGGCGCGCGGGTTCAACGGCGGTTTTGTGCGACCGCCACGGGCGCACGCTCAGGGCGGTTTTCGGACCCTGCGCGGGCGGGCGGGGTGCTTGGCGGGGCGTTCAAGGGGCGCGCAGCGGCGGGTCGATATCCGGCGGGCAGGCGGAAGCGCCGCCCTGGCCCCGCCCCTCTGATTGGGAGACGCGTCATCGCCCCCGCACCCCTGACAAACCGATCGAAGCTCGGCCTGGCCGAGCCCGTGCGCGTGGACCCGATGCGGCCCGCCCCCGGAAGCGCCCCCCCCGGCAGTTCCAGCCCCGGCGCCGTATCCACGGCCGACCGCAAGCTCTCCCGCTTCGAGGGCGGGGTGCGCGAGTTCTTGTCGTACTGCAAGGTCGAGTGCGGCTTCGCCCCGGCGACGCTCGCGGCCTACGCCGGCGACCTGCGCGACCTGTGGGTCTTCATGGCCCAGCGGAAGCACACGACCTGGGAAGCGCTGTCGCACGATCTGATCGTCGAGCACCTGCGCGAGATCGACGAGCGCGGCCTGCAGACCACGACCATCGCGCGGCACCTGGCGACGATCCGGGTGTTCTGCCGGTTCTTGTGCGCCAATGAGTTCATCGACGAAGACCCGGCCGAGCAGTTGGCGCAGCCGAAGACCGGCCAGCACCTGCCCTCGCCGTTGGCGCCGGAGCAGGTTCGGCGGTTGATCGACGCGCCCGACCCACAAGACCCGCTGTTCTTGCGCGACGTGGCGCTGCTCGAAACGCTGTACGCCGGCGGGCTGCGCGCCACCGAGGCCGCCGAGCTCACCTTGGACCGTTTGCGGCCCACGTTGGGCGTGTTGCAGGTCTGGGGCAAGGGCTCGAAGGAGCGCATCGTGCCCGTGGGCGGGCCGGCGCTGCGCGCGCTCGGCCGCTACCTCGAAGAGCTCCGCCCGGCGCTGGTGCGCGTGGAAGAACCGACTGACCGGCTGTTCTTGTCGCGCCGAGGCCAGCCGATCACCCGCGTGGTCGTCTGGCAGATCGTCAAGCGGCAGTCCAAGCGGGCCGGGTTGACCGACGTGCACCCGCACACCCTCCGCCACAGCTTCGCGACGCACATGCTCGCCGGCGGGGCCGACCTGCGGGTCGTCCAAGAGCTGCTCGGCCACGCCAACATCCGCACGACCCAGGTCTACACCCACGTCGACAGCAGCCGTCTGCGCGAGGTCGTCCAGCGGTTCCACCCGCGGCCCTGATCCCCCCCCGGAATACGCCCCGGCCCCCGGAAGTAACCCCGCCCGCCGGGGAAGGCCCCGGCCCCGGAGGCGCCCCGTCCCCGGTAACCGCAGGCCCCAAGAAGGCCGTCGGGAACTTGGGCAAGCCCGCCCAGATCGCCAGCCGCCGCGTTGAATCCCCGGGCCGCTGCCGCACGAATCCGTCGCCGACGTGCGCGTTTCACGTGGAACGCGTTGGCGCCGCTGCTGGAATACCGAGGCTTGGCGCCGCGTTCTACGGCGGGCCCGCGCGCCGCCCCGTGTCGCGGCGGGCCGACTTCGGAGAGACCTACCATGCCGCGTAACCGACCCCACTGGCGCCGCTGGGCCGGCGTCTTAGGAGCCGCCTTCATGCTCGGATCCGGACCCGTCGCGTGCGACCGTTCCTCGGCCAAGGCCGCCGTGCCCGCACCGGCCGAAGAACTGCGCCAACCCATCCACACCGACGACCAGGGCCAGCCGTTGACCCGGGCCGACGTCGTCCTCGCCGGCGGCTGCTTCTGGTGCGTCGAGGCCGCGCTCGAACAAGTCGTCGGCGTGCACAACGTCGTCTCCGGCTACGCCGGCGGCATGGCCGACACCGCGAGCTATGCGCTCGTGTCCGGCGGGCAGACCAAGCACGCCGAAGTCGTCCGCGTGACCTTCGACCCCACCGTCCTCAGCTACGCCGAGCTCTTGCAGGTGTTCTTCACCGCGCACGACCCGACCCAGCTCAACCGCCAGGGCAACGACGTCGGCGCCCAGTACCGCTCGGCCATCTTCTACGCCAGCGAGCAGGAGAAGCAGACCGCCCAGGCCTACATCGACCAGGTCAACTCCGCCGGCGTGTTCGACAAGCCGCTGGCCACCACGCTCGAGCCGCTCGAAGGCTTCTACCTCGCCGAGGACTACCACCAGGACTACGCCGTGCGCAACCCCGGCCAGCCCTACATCCGGTTCGTGTCGCAGCCCAAGGCCGAGAAGGTCCGCACCGCCTTCCCGCAGCGGATCAAGGGCGCCGCGGGCGAAGCCAGCGCTTCTGGCGCGCCATCGACCCAGCCCGCCGAGTGATCTATCCGGTGGCGCGGGCGTCTCGCCCGTGATGCGCTGGCCCAACCTCGCTTCCTCCTCCTCACCCCGGGCTTCGCGGCTCGGGGTGTTTTCGCGCGCGCGCGACCGGCGTCGCAGTCAGAGAAAAAGCGGCTTTCGCGTGGAACCGCTCCCGCCGGGCCGGCGTCCCACCGGGGGGCCGACGAGGTTGCCGGCCATCTTCTCCTTTCGATTCGAGGGCACGGCGATGACGCACGCGAACCGGTTCTGGACGGCTCTGCTCCTGGTTTCCATCGCCGCGATCGGGGCCGCGCTGCCGCCCACCCAAGCCCGCGCGCAGCCCGGCGCCCGGGCCGATCCAGACGACGCCTTCCGCGCCCAAGGCGAGGTCCGCCAGGTCACGCTCTTCGGCAACAGTGCACGCGTAACCCGCCAGGTCGAAACCCCACCGGTCCGTGGGCCGATCGAGGTGCGCGTCACCAACCTGCCGCCCGCGGTCGTGGCCCATTCGCTGTTCGCCGTCGGCCAGCCCGGCGTCACCGTGCGCGGCGTGCGCTTTGTTTCCCGGACCGAGCGCGACCCGCTCCCGCAAGAACAGATCGACGCCCTGGAAGCGCGCGAAACCGAACTCCGCGACGAGCTCGCGCGCACCGGGTCGGAGATGGCCGCCCTGGGACAGGCTGAGGCCACCCTCGACCACTTCAATCAGGGCGTGATCTCCGCCGCCGGCCACACCGCGTCCCGTGGCGCGAGCGACAAGCAACCGATCGACCCCCGCGCCACGATCGAGCTCATCGCCTTCATTCGCGAGCAGCGCCAAGAGATCGCCGCCGCCCGCGTCGAACTCGAGATCGTTCAGCGCCAAGCCGAAGCGCAGCTCGCCGAGGTCGAAGCCGAAAAGCGTGAGGCCCGAAACACCCCTACGCGCACACGCCGCGAAGCGGTGGTCTATCTCGACCAAGACGCCGCCGACGCCGGCCGTTTCGAACTCACCTACGCGGTTGCCCACGCCGGCTGGCGCCCCGCCTACGTCGTCCGCGGCGCCACCCGCTCCGCCGGGCCCGACGCCGACCCGCTCGGCCGACACGCCACGCCCGGGTCCACCCAACTCGCACGCAACGCCGTCATCCGCCAAGCCACTGGCGAAGACTGGACCAACGTCCGCCTCACCCTCTCCACCGCCGAGCCCGGCCAGAACGCCGCCGCCCCCGTACTGCTGCCCCTTTACGTCCAACTCGTCGCCATGGCCGACAGCGCCGCGCGCATGGCCGGCGCCTCCCTTGGAGACGCCCTCGCCACGAACCGCGCCCGACGCGCCGACATCGACCGCTTCTACGCCAACGCCGACGGCGTAGCCCAAGCCAACGAGTTCGGCGTCACCCAGAACACCCTCGGCAGCCAGGCCCAGGTCTACGAACTCGCGGGCCGGGGCCGCTACGAGAGCCAGCGCGACGCCGCCGGCCTGGCCCAGTCCATCCCCATACCGCTCGTGGTCGAGCAGCTCGGCGGGGCCGTGTCCCTCCGCTCCCGCGAAGACCCCCAACTCGTCCAGATCGCCACCCACACCCTCGCCGCCGACTACTACCACCTGGCCATGCCCGTCATCAGCGACTTCGTCTACCGCGAGGCCGCGCTCGTCAACGACACCGGCGTCGACCTCCTCGCAGGGCCCGTCGACACCTTCCTCGACGGCGTCCACGTCGGGCGAAGCCAGCTCCCCACCGTCGCGCCCGCCCAACACTTCCGACTCGGCTTCGGCGCCGACCCCGAACTCCGTACCGCTCGCAACCTCGTCCAGCGCAACAGCCGCAACGAAGGCGGCAACACCGTGCGAACCTTCCAGTACGAGCTTGTCGTCGAGAACCTCGGCGACTCGCCCCGCATGGTCCGCCTGCTCGAACGCCTGCCCCACCCCAACGAGTCCGTCGACATCCGCGTCGAACTCCTCGAAGGCTTCGACCAGCTCAGCCAGGCCGAAGACGCCCCCGACCCCGAAGACCAAGGCGTGCTGCGCTTCGATCTCGTCGCCCAGCCCGGCGCCGTCGCCGACCAGGCCGCGCGCGTCGCATACGCCTACCAACTCACCTTCGACAAGTCCCTCAACCTCGCCGAAGCCCAGGCCGACGCCCAGGCCATCCAGCGCCGCTACCAAGACGGGGCCCTGCGCCCCGCCGCACGCTAAGCCAGCGCGCAACCGGGGTGCCCCAACCGCGCTTTGCAGGGCTTTGGCGATGCTTTGTGTGTTTGTGGGATTGCGGCGAATTGGCGACTCGTGAGTTAGCCTGGTGGGCGTTGATCGCCAGGAGTTCACACTTCTTGGCATGGCGAGCGGTTGCTGCGCTCATTCAGGTTGGATTCGCGTGACGCCTTGGTACACTGCCTCCCACTGTTCCGGGAGCCACGGCCATGTCGAGAATAAGTAAACGCATGCTAGCCTCCATTCTGCGCGGGGTTTGTGTTGCCGTTTTTGGCGCCTTTTGTGCTGTTGTTGTTCCGGAAGTGTGGGAATGGGTGACCCGAAATCCACGGGTTCACGTACATGTAAGCGATGATAGTCGGGCGGTTGAAGGCATATATATACTGCGGAGAAATTCGGAAGGGGCTATTGTGGGTTTACATGAGACCGATGCCCACGGATCCGCTGTCTTGGAAGTTACTGCTGGCGGAGTATGTAAGGTTGAGCTTATCCATAAACATGATGGATGTGTTCGGTTCTTTGATGATACGATTTTGGTCGATAAGGAAGGGCGTGGACAGCTTAAGTTGACACTTGAAGAGTTTAGTCGGCCGGTGTGTGGCCCAGAGGCAATGGATACAATGAAGGCCCTGAATCAGGATTTGGCTTCTCAGCTGAACAGAGTTCGTACTGACCTCGACGCCGCGCGCCTCGTCGCGCAGCAGCTTCGTCGCAGTCTCGGCAAAGCAGAGCAAAGTTTCAGATCGGTTGGCAATGTCGACAATGGAAAAGAAAAACGAGTCAAGCGTGGGGGCAGTCGCGCTGTGGAGGCTTGATAGGTTTAGTTTCTTGTTCGCATGCCTATGCGTCCGGTTAGGTTCGGTATCTGGAGTCACTCGTTCTATTGACAATGGGCCGCATCCTGTTGTTGTCAATCCAAGTCGGTCGTTGCGATAAGATGTAGGGTGGCGAGGCTCTCTGTGCACGCATCTATTCTGATAGCACGTTTGGCTGGATAATCAGGCATTTTCGC
Source organism: Planctomycetota bacterium (assembly GCA_039191195.1). Classification (GTDB taxonomy): domain Bacteria; phylum Planctomycetota; class Phycisphaerae; order Phycisphaerales; family Phycisphaeraceae; genus JBCCBV01. The sequence continues at coordinate 928 of JBCCXV010000038.1, read as the reverse complement.
GAAAGCTGGGCACCGCACTGCATAGCTTCACGCGAGTTATCGTTGGCGCGGTACTTGGAGCCATGCTGAAGGCAGGCTGTGATCACACGTGGTGTCCAGATGCCGTACTTGACGGTATCCTCCTCGGCCCGCACCTGAGCGGCTGCAAGACAAGACAGGAGATTTCCCATGGCCATCGAAACCCTCTACGACAAAGACGGATCCCTCGCCCCCCTCACTTCCGGGGGCGGCAAGACCATCGCCGTACTCGGCTACGGCAGCCAGGGACACGCCCACGCTCAGAACCTCCGCGACTCCGGCTGCAACGTCATCGTCGCCAACCGCCCCGAATCGGCCAACGGCAAGCTCGCCGCCTCCCACGGCTTCACGCCCCTGGCCGTCGCCGACGCCGTCCAGCAGGCCGACCTCATCGTCCTGGCCCTGCCCGACGAGGTCCAGCCCACCGTCTGGGACGAGTCCATCGCCGGCAACCTCAAGGCCGGCCAGACCGTCGTCGCCACCCACGGCTTCAACTTCCACTTCAAGACCATGACCGCGCCCGACAACGTCGACGTCATCATGGTCGCCCCCAAGGGCCCCGGCCACACCGTGCGCGACGAATACGTCCGCGGCGGCGGCGTGCCCTGCCTCATGGCCGTCCACCAAGACGCCTCGGGCAACGCCGAAACCATCGCACTCGCCTACGCCATCGGCGTCGGCGGCGGCAAGGGCGGCATCCTCAAAACCAACTTCAAGGACGAGTGCGAGACCGACCTCTTCGGCGAACAGGTCGTCCTCTGCGGCGGCCTCTCCGAACTCATCAAGAAGGGCTTCGAAACCCTCGTCGAAGCCGGCTATCCCCCCGAGCTCGCCTACTTCGAAACCTGCCACGAGGTGAAGCTCATCGTCGACCTCGTCGTCAAGGGCGGCCTCAAGTACATGCGCTACT
>JBCCXV010000037.1:0-12028 GCA_039191195.1 Planctomycetota bacterium | reverse complement strand
CTTCAACGCCGTGGTCCGCGCCCGGTACACCAACGTCTCGTTCGCGCGGCCCGACGCGGCGCCGCAGCCATGACGCGCGCCGCCCCGATCTTCGCGCTCCTGCTCGCGTGCCTGGCCGGTCTCGGCTGGGCTTCCGCCCAATCGTCCCTGCTCGACGACGCCGAGTTCATCGACGGCCTGGTCGAACTCGGCCTCGACGAAGCCCTGGCCCACTTCGAGCGCACCGAGCCGGGCCTCGCGCCCGAGGCGCGGGCCTGGGCCGAGTCGGCGCGCCTCCGCCTCGACGCCGAACGCCTGCTGCGCGAAGCCGCCGACGCTTGGTCCAACGGCGACGCCGCGGAAGCCCGCCGACTGAAGCAGGCGTCGCGCGCGCGGTTTGAGGAAGCGCTCGACCGGCTCGACGCGCTCGGACGTAGCGAGGCGCTCGCGTCGCACCCCCGGCGGGCCGTGTGGCTGCTCGAGCTCGCGCGACTCACGCTCGCCGAGGCGCTGCCGCGGTACTACGAAGACGCCGAATCGTTCATGGCGTTCGGGGTCCCGTCGGCGGCCCAGCGGCGGGCCGTGTCGCACCACGCGCCGCGCGCGCTCTGGGCGGCCCAGGAAGCCCGCGAAGCGATCGACCAACTCTTCGCCCGCCTCGACCGCGACCCCGCGATGCGCGACGCCCTCGACGCCGCCGGAAGGCTCCGAAAACTCGAGGCCTACCGCGACCGTGTCCTCCCCTACGTCTTGTGCGAAGCGGCCCTCTTAACCGCGTTGCTGCCCGACGACGACCCGTACTTCCAGCGGGACGGCCTCGGCCGCCCCGAGGACGTGCGCCAGCAGCTCCGCCGGCTCGCCCTCGCACGCGCTTCGCAGCTCGCCGCGTCGGAGCCCACGCTTCAGGCCGAGGCCGCCACCCTCGCGGCCCGGGCGGCGCTGCGCTTGGGCCGCCCGCTCGACGCGCTGGAGCTGCACCTGCCCAAGGCGCGGCAGCCCGAGTCGACCGGCGGCGTGGCGTTGCACGCCGGCCTCGTCCGCGCCCTGGCCCTCGATCTCACGGGCCAGCGCCTGCCCGCCGAGGACGCCCTGGTCGATCTCCGCTTGCACCCGGCGGTCAACGCCGACCCCACCTGGTTCCGCCTGTTGCTGGTGACCGACGCGATGCACCGCCTGGCCCTGCGCAGCGCCCAGCGCAAGCCCGAGGGGGAGGACCGCCGCATCGCGATGTCGTCGGCGTTCGTCGAACCTTACGAGGAGCTCTACGCGGACCGTCGTGTCGCCGCCGCGGCCAACGGCTTGCGCGCCTACGTCGGCTCGCGGTGGGACGCCGAGGTCGAGGCCGGCGCCGACCCCGCCGCCATGCCCGGCGCCGTGCGCGTGAGCATCGCCGAACGCGCTTTGGCCGCGGGGCGCACCGCCGCCCGCCGCGGAGAACCCGACGCCGCCGTCGCCGCCTACGACCGTGCGCTGCGCGCCAGCGACGGCTTGGCCGAGCTGCTCGCGGATCCCGCGCTGCAAGAGCGCGCCCGCTACGCACAGGCGTTGACGCTCTTGCAGCAGGCCGATCTCGCGATGGCCGGCGACCCCGCCTCACCGGGCGCGGCCCGGGCGCTCTTCGACGCGTGCGAAGCCCTCGTGGCCCTCGCCGAGGACAGGCCCTCGGCCGAACAGGCGCCCCAGGCGCTGTCGACCGCCGTAGGACGCCTGGCCCGGCTGGCGGCGCAGCAGCCGTCCCAGGCCGAGTTCGCGCAGGCCTACGCCGACGCGGGTCGCCGCCTGCTCGAGCGGTATCCCGACACCCAGGCCGCCAACGATCAGCGGGTGTACTTCGCCTACGCCGTCGCCCAACGGTCGGGCGACACCGCCGAAGCCGTACGCCTGTACCGGGCTCAGCCCGCTGGGCACCGCGACTTCTACGAGGCCCGCCGGCTGCTCGTGTCGGCCTTGGAGCAGCGGTATACCGCGTCCAGACGCGACGGCGCCGCGACGGTCGACGCCGACGCGCGCGAACTCGCAACCGCGTCGCGCGACGTGCGCGCCCTGGCCACCGCCGCCGAGGGCGAAGGCCTCGCGCCGGCCGAGCTCGCTAAGGCCCGGCGTGCACGGGCCACCGCCGAGTTGGCGCTCGCGCGCCTCGCCGACGACCGCGGCGACCTCGCCGGCCTGCTGCGCTTGCTCGACGGCTTCGAGGACCGCTACGCCCAAACCCCGGGCGGCGGGGCGCTGGCCGAGTCGGCCGTGCGCCGGCGCATCCTCGCCCTGGCCCGGGCCGAACCGATCGACGGCGAAGCGCTGCGCGCCGAGGCCCGCAACCTGCTCGACCGCTTCCGGGAGCGCTCGGCGCCGGTCGTCGCCGCCGTGCTCGAGCAGATCGAGCTGGAGATCGACGCGCTGCGCAAGCAGGCCGAGTCCAACCCCGGCCAGCGCGTGGCGCTCGAACGCCGCGCGGCCGACCTGGGCGCCACGGCCGTCGAGCTCTCGCGCATGCTCGTCGCTTGGGCCGGAGAGAACGACCCGACACGCCTTTCGCGGTACCGCTTGAGCGAAGCCCAGGCCCTCCTGGCCGCCGGCGATCTCGACGCCGCCCGCGCCGCCAGCGCCGCGCTCACGCAAGGCCGCCCGTCCGTCGACGCGTTACTGGTCCGCGCCGACGTGCTGCGCAAGATCAGCCGCCGCGACGCCGACGCCCAAGCCCGCCGGGAGGCCCTGGGCCTGTACGACCAGGTCACGCGCTTCTACGCCCCCCGGGCCGACGCCGCCACGGCCGATGCGCACTGGGCCGCCTGGGCCGGGCGGTGCGAGCTGTTGCTCGACGCCGGCCGCGCCGCTCAGGTCGCCCGCCTGCACCGCCGGTTCGTCGCCAAGTACGGGTCCAACTACGGCGCTGCGCCCTACGGCGAGCGCATCCGCAGGGCCGCCGCCCGGGCCGTGCTCGACGGCTAAGCTTGCGCCCGCGGAGACCCCTCGCCATGACGCAAGCCACCACGCCGTCCGAATCCCCGTCCGTCGATGTCGCCCGCCGGCGCATCCCCGGCGTCGATGTGCCCGCGTCGCTCCTGTGTTTCGGCAACTTCACCTTCGGCGCGACCTGGTGGTCGAACGCGAGCGACGACGAAGCCGTGGCCATTCAGAACCAAGCCGTCGAACGCGGGGTGAACTTCTTCGACACCGCGCCGGCCTACGGCAACGGCCGCGCCGAGGCCCTGCTGGCCCGCACGATCCAAGACGTCGGCCGCGACGACCTCGTCGTCTCCACGAAGTTCGGCTACGACCTCAAGCGCGACCCGGGCGAAGAAGGCAGCCACCGCGAACGCAAGCAAGACTTCTCCGCCGCCGCCATCCGCGGGGAGTGCGAGAACTCGTTGCGGGTGCTCGGCGTCGAGCGCATCGACCTCTACCAGGCCCACAACCTGAAGCTCGGGCACTGCAGCGACGAACTCTTCGAGACGCTCGAAGCGCTGATCGCCGAAGGCAAGATCGCCGCCTGGGGCGCGGCGCTCGGGCCGGCCATCGGCTGGCGCGAAGAAGGCCGGCTGTCGCTCGCCCGCGGCGCCGCGACCGTGCAGACCGTCTACAACCTCTACGAGCAAGACCCCGGGCGTGAGCTGGTCGAGATGGCCGCCGGCGAGCACGCCATCGACCTTGCGCACGTGCCCGAGGCGGTCCGCCCGGCCGAGGCCAAGCCCCGGCCCGGCGCCGGCGTGCTGGCGCGCGTGCCCACCAACTCCGGCATCCTCGACGACGAGTTCGACTCGCCCCGCCACCAGTTCCCGCCCAGCGACCACCGCAAGTTTCGCGACCGCAACTGGCTGGTCTACGGCCTGAAGAAGAACGACATCGTCCGCCCCATGGCCGCCGACCTGGGCCTGAGCCTGCGTCAGTTCGCGTTCAAGTGGCTGGCCGGTCAGCCGCATGTCCTGTCGATCGAGCCCAATCTGATCTGCCTCGACGACGTGAACGACTTCGCCGCCGCCGCCGACGCCAAGCCCTTGCCCGGCGACGTCCTGGCCGAGCTGGATCGCATGTACCCCGTCGACTTCGATCTGGGTGACGGCGCGCACCCCTGCGACATCAAGTCGTCGGTCGCCGAGGGCGGCGCCGAGCGCAGCGGCGGCGGTGCGCCCCGCGGCTAAGCGTCGCGGTTCTCTCGCGCCGGGTTCTCCAAGTTGGCCTCGGCGTTGCGCCGCCACATGGCAAGCTTGATGCGCTTGAGCGCCGAACCGCGGGTGACCCGGGCCCGGTCTTCGTCGGTCCACCGCGCGACCGCATCCATCCGCAGGCCGTGCGCCACCTCGTCGCGGGGCGCGTAACGCTCGTGAATCGGCAGCGGGTTGCGCCCGCCGATGTCGTTGAACGGGCAAACTTCTTGGCAGACGTCGCAGCCGGCGACCCAGCCGTCGAGGTTGCCGCGCAGGTCGTCCGGGATCTCGCCGCGGTGTTCGATCGTGAGGTAGCTGATGCAGCGGGACGCGTCGATCGCCCGCGGCGCGGCGGGATCGATTGAGCCGTCCGGCAGACGCGGGTCGGTGATGCACCCCGTCGGGCAGGCGTCGATGCACCGCGTGCAGTGTCCGCAGTGATCCGTCGGCGGTACGAGCCCGACGGACCGTGCCCGCTCGGCGTCGAGTTCGATCAGGCGCTCGGTGGCCGCAAGCTCGCGCGTCGTCACCAAGGCGCCCAGCAGCAGATAGCTGCCGTGGCGGGGGTGGATCAGCAGCGTGTTGCGCCCGATGAACCCCAGGCCGGCGGCGGCGGCGTGCTCGCGCTCCAGCAGCGGGGCGGTGTCGACACAGGCCCGCCAGACCTCGGCGTCCGACGCTTGGCCGTCTCCATCGGTCGCAGCGTCGCCGCGCAGGGTGTCCGCCAGCGCGTGCATCCGCTTCTTCATCACCTTGTGGTAGTCGTCGCCCCAGGCGTAGCGCGCCACCCGCCCCCGGACCCGCCCCCGCCCCCGGAGATCAGACCCGGGCTCTGCGGGGGACGCGCCCGCGGTGGTCGTTTCGCCCGCCCCGGGGGCATACGCGTCGGCGACCATCAGGATGGACTTGGCCCCGGGCACGAGCTCCCGCGGGTCGAGCCTCACCTCCAGGTTCCGGGCCAGGTAGTCCATCTCGCCGTGCTCGCCCCGGGCGATCCAACCGCGGACGTGGTCAGCATGTTTCGACGGCTCGGCCGGCGCGACCCCCGCCAGGGCGAAGCCCAGGTCCCGGGCCGCCTCGATCGCGCGCCAGGCGTCTTGGGCCGCATCCCTCATGGCGCGACCATACCCCGACCGCGCCTCGACCTCGGCTGCGACGCCGGGAGCCGTCTCCTACAATGCCGGGCGTCAGCGAGACCCGCCCGCATGCCCTACGAACTCAAACCGTTCGACGTGGACTCCGAAACCACGCCCTACCTCGAGGAAGAGGGCTGGGGCCAGGAGTCGCGCGGCGACCGCTGGACCCTCAACTTCGGCCCCCAGCACCCGGCGATGCACACCACGCTCCGGCTGGTGCTCGAGCTCGACGGCGAGCGCGTCGTCCGGGCCGTACCCCACATCGGCTACCTGCACTCGGGTTTCGAGAAGCTCGCCGAGGCCCTCGACTACAACCAGTACGTCACGATCGTCTCGCGGATGAATTACATCTCGCCGATCGCCAACGACATCTGCTGGCACCACTGCGTCGAAAAGCTGTTCGACATCGACCTCACGCCCCGGTGCAAGGTCGTCCGCACGCTCAACGCCGAGCTGGCCCGGATCCAGGACCACCTGATGGCCTGCGGCGCCACGGCCCTCGACCTCGGCGCCTTCACGGCGTTCCTCTACGGCTTCAACGAGCGCGAGCACCTCTACGACATCTGGGACTACATCGCCGGCCAGCGCTACCACCCCGACTGGACCCGCGTCGGCGGCGCCATGGCCGACCTGCCCGATGAAGACGTGTACCGGCGGATGGTCAAGAAGTTCATCCACGAGCACCTACCCCCGGCGATCGACGACATCGAGGGGCTCCTGATCAAGAACCGCATCTTCCGCGACCGCACCGAGGGCATCGGGATCATCACGCACGACGAGGCGATTGCCTGGGGCATGACCGGCCCGGTCGCACGATCGACCGGCGTGCGCCGCGACCTCCGCAAAGACGACCCCTACCTCTGCTACGCCGACAACTGGGACGGCCAGGGCGCCGGCCCGGTGCAGTTCCAGGTGCCCGTCGCCGAAACCGGCGACTGCCTGGCCCGCTTCCTGGTCCGCCTGGAAGAGATGAAGCAGAGCGTCGCCATCATCGACCAGCTCATCGACGACATCCCCGGCGGGCCCATGAACGTCGACTCGGACGGCAAGGCCGTCAAGCCCAGCAAGGCCGAGGTCTACGGCTCGATCGAGGGCCTGATCCAGCACTTCGAGATCGTCATGACCAACCGCGGCTGGAAGAGCCCGGTCAACGAGGTCTACGGCGCCCACGAAACCGCCAACGGCGAGCTGGGCTACTACGTCGTCGGCGACGGCGGGCCCCGGCCCTGGCGCGTCAAGACCCGGGCCCCGAGCTTCGTCAACTACTCGATGTTCTCCAAGATGCTCGAAGGCCACCTGATCGCCGACATCCCGGCCATCCTGGGCAGCGTGAACGTCATCGCCGCGGAGCTGGACCGCTAACGCGGCAGGAGCCGACCGACCCATGGCATGGACCTCCAAGAACAGCGCGGGCCCACCGGAGAAGCGCGACGAGCCGTACCTGAACGAGAAGCTCCAGCAGGAGCTCAACGATCGCTACGCCCACCGCTACCCCACGCGCCAGGCGATGAGCCTGCCCGTGCTCCACGCCCTGCAGCACGAGATCGGGTGGCTCCCGCCCCAGGCGATCCAAGAAGCCGCGGCGTTCCTCGACGTCGAGCCCAGCGTGATGTTCGACACCGCCTCGTTCTACGAGGAGTACTTCCTCCAGGAGACCGGGCGCAACGTCGTCTGGGTCTGCCAGTCCATCTCGTGCGAGATCATGGACGAGGCCGCCATCAGCGACGCCATCAAGGCCAAGCTGGGCGTGGAAGAAGACGAGACCACCGACGACGGCCGGGTGACGTTCAAGAAGGTCGAGTGCATCGGCGCCTGCGGCTCGGCCCCGTGCATGCTCGCCAACCACACCCTGCACGAGAACCTGACCCCCGAGTCGGCGGTGCGCATCGTCGACGACCTGAAGTAACCCCGCCCCCGGAAGTAGCCCCGGAAGCCCCCGGAAGCCCCCGGAACGAACGCCAGCAGTTGGGGGATGAGCCATGAACGGCTTCGAACGCCTGATGCGGAACCTCGGCCTCATGGTCCACAACGTGCGCAACCCCGAACCCCGGAAGAGCGGACGCTCGGGGTCAACGCCGGCATCGGACGAAGGGGCGCCCACCGGAGCCGAAGTGTCCGGGGGTGGCAAGGTAATCGTCCGCAGGACCACGATCGAAGAGGTCGAGGTTCGGCCGGACGCGATGGATTGACTGACCTATGGCGCTCGATACCCCCATGCTGCTGCGTCGCATCCCCACCCCGCCCTGGGGCGACTTCGCTGACCAGACGTACGTCGACTACGACGCGTACTGCAAGCAAGACGGCTACGCCGCGCTCGAACAAGCCGCGGGCATGGAGCCCGGCGAGATCATCGACGCCGTCAAAGCCAGCGAGCTGCGCGGGCGCGGCGGCGCAGGCTTCCCGGCCGGCGTGAAGTGGGGATTCTTGCCGCCGCTCGACGGCGAGCCGCGCTACCTAGCGATCAACGCCGACGAGTCCGAGCCCGCCACCTTCAAAGACCAGGTGCTGATCGAGTTCGACCCGCATTCGGTGATCGAGGGCATCGCCATCGCGATGAAGGCCTGCCAGCTCGACACCGCCTACTTCTATATCCGGGGCGAGTACCACCGCCACCGCGACGCCTTCGAGCGGGCCATCGCCGAGGCCTACGAGCACAAGGTGTTTGGCGAAGATTCTCGCCTGGGCAAGATCAACGAGCGCTGGCCGAACCTGTACCTGCACCGCGGCGCCGGGGCGTACATCTGCGGCGAGGAGACCGGCCTGCTCGAGAGCCTCGAGGGCAAGCGCGGCTGGCCGCGCATCAAGCCGCCGTTCCCCGCCGTGGCGGGCGCGTTTGGCCGGCCGACGATCATCAACAACGTCGAGACCCTGGCCAACGTGCCCTACATCCTGATGAAGGGCGCCGACTGGTGGAAGAGCCACGGCAAGCCCCGGCCCGACGGCGCCCCGCCCCAGGTCCCCGCGAGCTACGGCACCAAGCTCCTGGGCATCTCCGGCCCCGTGAACCGGCCCGGCGTCTACGAAGACCACCTCGGCGTCAAGCTCACCGACGTCATCGACCGCCTCGGCATGGGCCCGCGCGACGGCGTCAAGATCAAGGGCTACTTCCACGGCGGCATCTCCATGGGCGTCATCACCCAGGAGGAGGCCGAGCAGGGCGCCGAGCTCGACTTCGACATCGGCAAGAAGTGGAACAACCTCGGCCTGGGCACCGCCTGCATCACCGTGATCCCCGAGTCGTTCTCCATGGTCCGCGCCGCCCACAACACCGCCCGGTTCTACGGCCACGAGTCCTGCGGACAGTGCACCCACTGCCGGGAGGGCACCAAGTGGATGACCAAGATGCTCGCCCGCATCCTCGACGGCGACGGCGCCCCGCGCGACCTCGACCTGCTGCTCGAGCTCGCCTCCAGCATGGGCTCGATGCCCGGCAACAACATCTGCGGCCTGAGCGACGGCGCCAACTGGGCCGTCCGCACCATCGTCAACAAGTACTGGCAAGAGTTCGTCGACGCGGTGAAAGTCCCCGGCTCGCAGCCGCTGCGCGTGGTCGGCGCGGGGGTGTGAGCCGGTTTGCGTTCGGCCGATGTCCGGTGGGTACACTGGGGCCGTGGACTCGTACGCCGGCCAGCTCTTGATCGCCTCGCCCCGGCTGCTCGACCCCAACTTCGAGCGGACCGTCGGGCTCATCGTCCGCCACGACGACGACGGCGCCCTGGGCCTCGTGCTCAACCGGGCGACGCCCGTGCCCTTGGCCCAGGCCTGGAGCGAGGTGAGCGACACCGCCTACGAGGGCGACGACCCCTTGCTCCGCGGCGGGCCGTGCGAGGGGCCGCTCATGGTCCTGCACGCCGAGCCCGAGCACGCCCAGTTTGAGGTGTTGGGCGGCGTCTACTTCTCGGCCGAAACCGAACGCGTGACGGCGCTGGTCGAGTCGCACTGCACGCCGGCGTTGTACTTCGTCGGCTACGCCGGCTGGGGCCCGGGGCAGCTCGAGGGCGAACTAGAGACGGGTTCGTGGTTGCTTCGCGACGCGACGCCCGAGGCCGTATTCGCCGGGCCGTCGGCGAGCTGGGGCAAGCTGTCGTCGGCGGCCGACCCGGACTCGCCGCGCAACCGCATCGACCCGCGCCTGATGCCCGACGACCCGCACCTGAACTGATGGACCCGCAACGCGACCGCGCGGGCCCGCCGCGCTTGGGCGAAGGACCGCCATGGACTGGACCATCCAAGACGTGCTCGGGCCCGACGGCGCCGTGGCCCGCAGGCTCGGCGAGAGCTACGAGGCCCGGCCCGAGCAACTCGCGATGGCCGAAGCCGTCGATCGTGCGCTCGACCTCCGACAGACGCTGATGGTCGAGGCCGGCACGGGCGTCGGCAAGAGCTTCGCCTACCTGGCGCCGGCGATCCGGTACCTCGGCCGGCCCTCGAAGCCCGGCGACCCCGACGCCAAGCGCCGCGTGGTGATCTCCACGCACACCATCTCGCTCCAAGAGCAGCTGATCGAGAAGGACATCCCGCTGCTACGCGCCGCGGCGCCGGTGGAGTTCACCTCGGTGCTGGTCAAGGGGCGCGGCAACTACGTCAGCAAGCGGCGGGCCCAGCGTGCCCAGGGCCGGGCGACGCAGCTGTTCGACGACCCCGGACAGCGCGCGAGCCTGTCGGTGCTGGCCGAGTGGGTGTCGACGACCGACGACGGCTCGCTCGCGACGCTGCCGACGCTCTCGTCGAACGCCGTCTGGCCCGAGGTCGCCAGCGACCGCGACGACTGCCTGGGCAAGCGGTGCCCCACGTTCGACACCTGCTTCTACCAGGCGGCCCGCCGGCGGATGCAGAACGCCGACGTGCTCATCGTGAACCACGCTCTGTTCTTCTCCGACCTCGCGTTGCGGGGCGACGGCTTCGGGTTGCTGCCGCCTTACGACGCGGTGATCTTGGACGAGGCACACACGATCGAAGACGTCGCCGCCGACCACTTCGGGCTGTCGCTGTCCGAGGGGATGGTGATGCGCACGCTCGGTCGGCTGTTCAACCCCGACCGGATGACCGGGGTGCTGGCGGCGCTGCGCGGCGTCGACCCGCAGACCCTCGACCGGGCCGCCGACCGCGTGGCCCAGGCCCGGCGGGCCGCCGAGTCGTTCTTCGACGCCTGGCGCGAGTGGCTGGGCCCGACGGCGCGCCGGGGCCCGGCAAGGGTGCGCGAGGCCGGGGTCGTCGCCGATGGTTTGTCCGACCCGATGGCGCAGCTGTCGCTGGCCGTGGCGCGCGTCAAAGACGCGACCCAGAGCGAAGACGACCGGCTGGAGCTGGCCGGCTACGTCTCACGCATCCACGGGCTCGGCCAGGCCGCTGCGGCGCTGTGCGAGCAGACCCACGGCGACAGCGTCTACTGGGCCGAGGTCACGGGCGGGCGCTTCCCGCGCGTGCGGCTGACGGCGGCGCCGGTCGATGTCGGGCCCTTGCTGCGCGAGAAGCTGTTCGAGGCCGAGGCCGCGCACGGCGGGCGCCTGCCGGTAGTCCTGGCCTCGGCGACGTTGGCGACCTCGTCGCGCGGCAAGCCCGCGCCGGTCGATGACCCCTTCGCCGAAGAGCCTGAATCCAACCGAGAGGGTGTTCCGGGGGCAGGGGCAGGAGCGGTCGGGTCGACCGATCCCCAGCCCTTTGCCCACCTCGCGGGTCGGTTGGGTTGCCAGGGCCACGGCACGCTCCGGCTGGGATCGCCGTTCGATTACGCCGAGCAGGCCCAGGTGGTCGTGTGCACCGACCTGCCCGACCCGGGCTCCAAGCCCTTCCTCCCCGCGGCCGGGCGCGTGCTGTTGGAGCACCTCGACCAGACCGACGGCGGCGCGTTTGTCTTGTGCACCAGCTACACGATGCTCCGGGGTTTTCGAGACTTCCTAGCGCCCGAGCTCGCGTCGCGCAGGATGCCGCTGCTCGTGCACGGCGACGGCGCCCCGCGCACCGAACTGGTCGCCCGGTTCAAGCAGGATCGCCGGTCGGTCTTGCTCGGCGCCGACAGCTTCTGGCAGGGGGTCGACGTGCCCGGCGACGGACTGCGCCTGGTCGCCATCGCCCGGCTGCCGTTTGCCGCGCCCGACCGGCCGCTTGTCGAAGCGCGGTGCGAACGCATCCAGGCCGACGGCGGCAGCGCGTTCCGCGACTACACGCTGCCCGAGGCCGTGCTGCGGTTCAAGCAAGGCTTCGGCCGGCTGATCCGCACGCGGGCCGACAAAGGAACGGTGCTGGTGCTCGACCACCGGGTCGCCAGCAAGCCGTATGGCCGGGCGTTTCTCGACGCGCTGCCCGAGGCCCCGGTGCGTCGCGTAAGCACACGTCCGGAGCCTGAGGCGGACCCGTTCGAGCCCGACTGGTCCGCGGCCGACGGGGGCTGGTGACCGGGTCCATCCGGCTTAGCCAACGCCGGCGTTCTGGTCTTGGCGGAGCGCCACCGGCGGGCCGAGCACCTCTTGGAGGACGACCGCGCGCCGCAGCGCGGTGCGGTCGAGCGGGCCGAGCAGTCCCCTGCCCGACACCGGCTTGGCTTCGATCGGCGAGGACCCAGGAGCCCCCGAGGCCGCACGGCGTCGGGCGGCCACCTGTTTGGCGCTCTCCGTTTGAGCGGCCGGTCGGCGGACCGGTCGGCGACGCTGGCCCTCGGGCCGCAGCTGACGCGCCGGCAGGGGCGTGGGCTCGGCGGGCGCGCGACGCGTTTTGGCTAATCCACAGGAAAAGCCAATCGCTGTTGCTAAAGGGGCTATCGGCAAAAAATAG
>JBCCXV010000036.1:0-12516 GCA_039191195.1 Planctomycetota bacterium | reverse complement strand
TCTTGCTGGGCCACAGGCGGTAGAGCTGGTTCTCGCGCAGCTCGCAGGCCTTGGCGAGCAGGGCGGTGGTGGCGCCGGCGTAGCCGTGCTTGGCGAAGGTCCGGGCGAGGACCGGCGCGAGCTTTGTGCGACGCATGCTGCTGAGGTTGGGTCGTCCCATGGGGTCCTCTTTGCGGGAGAGAAGTGTAAGTGAATATTTACATTCTAGTGAGGCGGCCCGCATAGGTGCAAGTTTTCAGGTTTTTTGATCCCGTTTTGTAAGTGGGCGGGAGGTCTCTAGCGTAAGTACGAGCCTATGCAATAGGCCCCCGGCGGGGCGCCGGGGAGGGCTCCCTGCTGGGCCGGCGCGAGGCCCACGTCGAGGACCAAGGCGCCTGGAACATCGCGCAGTCGGCGGCGATCGGCGGCGCCGTGGGCGACGCGGCTGACCTCGCGACGCTGCGCGCGTTCAAGTTCGCCGGCCCGGTGGTGAGCACGGCCGGCCGAGCGCTATCGCAGGGTTCGATCACTGACGTGACGTAGGTGTTCGCACGTTGTGGCGGGCCGCTGCCTTCAGTACGGCTGCGCCGTGGGTTTGGCGGGGTGGTAAAGGACCCACTGCCGTGTTGTCCGGAACCCGGCTCGCCCCAAAGCGTGCTCGACTTTGGGGAGTTCGCGCATCATCCGCTGCGCTTCTTCGTCAATGCCGTCGGCGACGTCCGAGGGTCGCGGGGGCGAGGCCCAGCAGCGCGGCGGTGGCGGGCTCGGGCACCGACGCGGGTAGCGACGAGCCGAAATTGGTGGCGAAGATGTTGAAGTCGAGCAGGTTGACGACGCCGTCGTTGTTGAAGTCTCCGGCGGCGGCGCCGGCGGAGGTCGACGACCCGTAGTTCTGCGCGAGCAAGTCGAAGTCGAGCAGGTCGACGAAGCCGTCGTCGTTGATATCGCCGTCGAGGCGTCCGAGGGTGACGGCGAGGGTGGCGCTATCGATGAAGATCGAGCCGTTGTCGTTGGACCCGGGCTGGTTGAAGACGAACGCCAGGCGGGCCTCGACGGCGCCGGCGGGGGCGACGGCGGCCAAGTCGTGCAAGGCCCACTGGTCTTGGGCCATGAAGGCGTCGCCGATGAGGGCGAGGCTCTCGCCGAGGAGGAACTCCGAGTCGTTGGCGGCGCCGAACTGGCTGTAGAACTCGATCTTCATGAAGACCTCGTTGCCGGTGCCGGTGATGGCGTCTTCGGATCGGGTAAGGGCTTGCGAGCTGACCTGGACGAGGTCGCCGGGTGTGACGGCGACGGACTGGGCGACGCCGGAGGAGTTCTCCTCGCCGGTGAACTGGCCGAAGAGCTTGAGGGAGCGTTCGCCGTCTTGCGGGGTGCCCCATTCGGAGAGGACGTTGTCGTTGTCGTTTCCGAAGGTGGTCCAGGCGGAGAGGGCGCCTTGGTCGTTCTCGAAGCCGCCGTCGGCGATGTCGGAGGTGGGGGGCGCGACCCAGTCGGGGCGCTGCCAGACGCGGACGTAGTCGATGTCGAACGCCGAGGGGAAGGGCGTGGAGCCGTCGGGCGGGCCGGAGTAGTCGCCGCCGACGGCGAGGTTCATGATGAGGCTCTTGGGCGTGCCTGGGATGCCGACGTCGGGCTCGTAGAGGGTGTAGAAGTTCACGCCGTCGACGTAGAAGCGGACGACGCCGACTTCCCATTCGACGGCGTAGTCGTGGTAGCCCTCTTGGAAGTTGGCGCCGCTTTCGTACCACTGGGAGCGGTATTGGCGGGAGTTGGAGTCCCAACCCCAGTGCAGCGCGCTGCTCACGCCGTAGGGCCGGTCTCCGCGGGCTTCCATGATGTCGATCTCGCCGCCTTGCGGCCAGGTGGCGGTGCGAGGGAGGAGCCAGATGGCGGGCCAGAAGCCTTGGCCGTAGGGCAGCTTGGCGCGGACCTCGAATCGGCCGTAGCTCCACTCTTGCCAGGTGCGGACGTGTCCGGAGTTGTAGTTGCGGCCGTAGGTCCAGTTGTCGTCGCGTTCGGCCCAGAGGTGGAGCCCGCCGTCGTAGACGAGGACTTGGTCGGGGTGGTAGTGCTGCTGTTCGTTGTTGGCCTGGTTGGAGAAGTTGCCGAGCTCCCACTTGGAGTAGTCGATCTGGTTGCCGTCGAACTCGTCGCGGAAGACGGGTGCGCCCCAGCCGGGCTGGATGACCACGCCGGCGTGGGATGTAACAGGTGCGGCAAGCGCTACAAGCAGCAGCGCGGACTGGGCTGCGCGAGGTCGGTAAGGCTTGAGCAAGGCGGCTCTCTCCGTGTGCGCTGCGTACTGAGCGGGGCGACCAGACGTCGCTCGTGAAACTCATAACAAGAGCGGTCTGGCCGCACGGCCGGTGGCATCCAAGGGAGACCGCTCCGCTAGGTATTTTACCGTATGGGTGGGTGAAATGCGACACCCGCGCTCGGCTGGAAGGCTTCGAGGGGGCGAGGGGCGGTTCTATGGGTCGCGGCTGCCGGGGCGCCGCATCGATGCGGGGTCGGGGTGGCGCGAGGCCTCCGAGCGTACGGGCACGGAGGGTTCGAGCCACACCGCTGGGCGCACCGCGTGAGGCGGCCGTGTTGGACTCGCCGTGGATGGGCGTGGTCGACGGCGTGCGCGGCGAAATGGGCGATACAGGACTCGAACCTGTGACCTCACGCGTGTGAAGCGTGCGCTCTAGCCAACTGAGCTAATCGCCCTTTGAAGGACGCGGCATTGTATCGCGGAGCGCGTCGCGCGTCGCGGGTCACGGCGTGGGCGTCGTGCGCGTCGCGGGCCGCCGGGGTTGCGAGACCGAGCCGGGGCTTGGCTGCGGGGCGCCGGCTGTGGCGCGTTGGGGCGGGTCCCTTGGTCCGCTGGGGTGGAGTGGCCGGTTGCGCGGGGGTTCAGCCGGCGATGGCGGCTTCGTGCTCGGCGATCATGTCGTAGAGGGCTTGGCCGGACGGCGCCTGCATGAGGCGTTGGCGGAAGGCCTCGTCGGTGAGCATGCGGCTGATGCGGGCCAGGGCCTGGATATGGGGGCCGGTCTGGTCGCTGGGGGAGGCGAGCATGAGGATGAGCTGGACGGGCTTTCCGTCGATGGCGCCGAACTCGATGCCGTTGGGCTCGAGTCCGACGGCCATGCGTAGGCGGTCGATGCCGTCGGCCTTGCCGTGCGGGATGGCGATGCCGTGTCCGATGCCGGTGGTGCGGGTCTGCTCGCGTTGCCAGATGGCGTCGCGGAGGGCCTGTCCGTCTTGGACGGCGGTGTTGCGGACCAGGAGCTCGGTGAGGGTGTCGATGGCGGCCTGCTTATCGGCGGCCCCGAGGGGGGCGACCACGCAGTCGCTTTGGAGGATGTCGGTGATGCGCATGGGCAGGTTCCCCGTCCTTCCGTGGTTCGCTCGCGCAAGGCGGGGAGCCTAGCGGCGCGTGGGGCGCGGGGCAATTCTCCGGGGGAAGTCTGCGTGGCGTGGCGGGGGTGTTTCGCTGGTCTTGCGGGCCGGTGGCTGGTCGGGGTATTCTGTGAGCGGTGCGTGAGGCCCCCGTGCGAGAGCCTGGGGCAGCCCGGCACGGCCCTGGGCGGGCCCCTTGGTGGGGGTCTGCGATGCCCGGGGCGGGTGGATGACGGTTGGGTGCGTCCCCGCCGATGGTCACCCGAAGTTCTCCGCTTTGAGAAGCCCCCGGAGCCCGCAGCGCCATGGCCAAGATGTTCTACACGTTGGAAGAGGCCGCTGAGCGGCTGGGCGTGGGGGAAGACGAAGTCAAAGAGATGGCTTCGCGGGGCGAGCTGCAACAGTTCCGCGACCGCGACAAGCTGATGTTCAAGCGGGACCAGGTGGACGCGGCGGCCGGTCCCGAGGCCGAGGGCAACGGCAACGGGGACGACGCGACGTCGCTCCTGGAAGAGTCGGCGGGACCGATTGCGCTGGCCGAGAGCGGGGGGTTCGACCTGTCGGACACCCGGGCCGACGAGGCGATCGACTTGGCGGACGAGTCGGTGGCGCCCAGCCCGGGTTCGACGCCCGGGGCCTCGACCGGGGTGAGCGTGTTCGACGCGGGCGAGATCGATCTGGCCGACCCGATGGCCCAGACCCAGGTCACGCGCGACGACTCGGGCTTGGGCCTGGGCGGCGACGAAGACTTGGCGCTGGAGTCGGTGGGCTCGGGCTCGGGCCTGCTGGACCTGACCCGGGAGTCGGATGACACGAGCTTGGGCGCGGAGTTGCTCGACGACATCTACACCGGCGGGGGCACCGCGGCGGACGTGCCGTTGGAAGCGTCGGCGGCGGGCAGCTCGGGCGTGTTCGACTCGGCGGTGGCGATGGAGACCGGGGCGTCGACGCCGGGCGGGTTCGACAACCTGGGCGGGTCCGACATGGCCGAGGAGGCCGAGGTCGCGGCGCCGGCGGCGCCGGTGTTGGTGTCTGAGCCGAGCGACTCGGCCGGCAGCGGGTTTGGCGCCGGGGTGATGCTGGGGGTGCTGGTGACGCTGGTGCTGGGCTTGTTTGTGGTGATCCCGGCGATGGCGGGGTTCCAGAGCAAGGTGTTCGGCCTGCTCGCGGGCGACCCGGTCGAGATCATGCGGATCTGGATGGTGGCCGGCGGGTTGTTCGTGGTGAGCGTGGTGTTGGGCGTGGGCGGCGCGCTGATCGGCAAGGCTTCGGGCTGAGCGTGTGGGGCCTGCGGGCTCCGGTGCTCCCCGCGTAACACATGCTCAGCCCCCAGGCCAAAAGCGAATGGGTCTCGCTCCTGGCGATCGGCGGGATGGTCACCGTCGCGGCGGGGCTGTTCGGCTGGACGTGGGGCTGGTTTGTGGTCCCGGCGGCGACGCTGGCGGTGGTGGCGTTCTACCGCGACCCGGCGCGGCGCACGCCGAGCAATCGTCGTGTGATGGTGAGCCCGTCCGACGGGCGGGTGAGTTCGATCCACGAGGTGGAGCACTTCGAGCCGCTGGGCGGCCCGGCGTTGTGTGTGCGGGTGTTCATCTCGATCCTGAACGTGCACGTGGTGCGGAGCCCGTGCCACGCGGCGGTGGGTGAGCCGACGGTGCGCGAGGGCCGTCGGCGGAGTGCGTTGCACCCGCGGGCGCCGGAGGACAACGCGGCGGTGCTGGTGCCGTTGGATCACCCTGTGAAGGGCAAGCCGGTGGCGGCGGTGCGGTTGGTCGCCGGGCTGTTTGCGCGTTCGATCTCGGTGTGCGCGGCCCCGCCGGCGGTGATCCAGCGCGGCGAGCGTTTGGGGATCATCAAGTTGGGGTCGACGGCGGAGCTGTACATCCCGATGCGCGTGAACCCCGAGCCCGCGGTGGAGGTGGGGCAGAAGGTCCGTGCGGGCGTGACGGTGCTGGTGGAAGTGGCGTCGGAGTCGGAATCCGAGGCGGATGACGCGTCGGTGGACGGCGACGGCGCCGAGGGGATGGCCTCGGCTGCGGGCGCGGCGGCCGCGGTGTTGCCGGCTCCGCCGATCGAGGTGGATGCGTTGGGTGTGGAGACGCCGTCGGCGCCGGTTGGGGAGGTCGTGGCGCCCGTGTCGGCCGAGCCGGACGACGCCGCGGAGGATGAGCCGGTCCAAGAGCCCGAAGCGGAGGAGGATGCGCCTCGGGGCGGCGACGGCGAGGCTGAGGTAGACCACGCGTTTGTCGACGCGGCGGAGTCTGCGGATGACGCCGGGGCTGACGACGCGTGGGCAGGCGTCAGCGAGGCTGACGGCGAATCGTCTGACGAGGAGGAAGTCGAGGAGGAAGACCTCGAGGACGAAGAGTTCGAAGAAGAGGAAGTCGTAGAAGAGGCCGAAGACGTGGCCGCAGATGGCCTCGACGAAGAATCCGATGCCGATGAGGATGTAGACGACGAGGACGAGTGGGAAGTCGTCGAGGAGGAGGGGTACGAGGACGGTGAGGAAGCCGTAGAAGAGGAAGAGGAAGGCGAGGAGGAAGAGGAAGACGACGACAAGGAACAGGACCAAGAGCTAGACGAGCACGAGGACGACGAGGCGGAAGAAGACTGGGGCGGCGAGGAGGAGGAAGCCGCCGACGAGGGCGTCGAAGAAGACGGTCTGGAGGAGGCCGCTGTCGAAGAGTTCGAGGAAGAAGAAGAAGAGGCTGAGGAAGGCGAAGAAGTCGAGGACAACGTCGCCGAAGAAGAGCCGGAAGACGCCGACCCGTTCGCGGAGGATTCAACGGACGAGTCGCCGGTCGGCCTGCCCACGGGTCTGTTCGGCGTGGCGGTGGACGAACTGTCGGACGACGAGCCGATCGAAGAAGACCCGGTCGATGAAGACGAAACGGCCGCGGATGCGGGGGCGGGGTCGGGTGCGGACCAGTCCGAGGCGTCTGCGGATATGTCGGAGGGCGATGAGCCCCACACGCCGTTGGCGCCGCCGCCGAAGGCGCAGCCCAAGTTCGAGCCGAAGCGGAAGCGGTAACCGGGCGGCTAGGGCAGGAGGCCTTGGGGTACGGGCTGGAGCTTTCCGTCGGCGTCGACGCACACGATGGTGGACTCGGCGGTGGCGAGCTTGTCGCGGCCGCGGCGGACCTCGTAGCGGTGTTCGATCTTGACGCCGGCGGTGGGCTCGGCGGCGACGTGGATGGTGAGCTGGTCGTCGTACTTGGCGGGTTGGCGGTAGCGCAGGCTGAGTCGGGCGACGACGAAGAAGATGCCGTTGGCTTCCATGTCGCGGTAGACGCCGCCTTGGGCGCGGAGGAGTTCTGTGCGTGCGATTTCGAGCCAGACGGTGTAGGCCGAGTGGTGGGCGACGCCCATGGGGTCGCACTCGGCGTAGCGGACGCGCAGGGGCACGTCGATCTGCATGACGGGGGCGCCGTCGCCTTGGCTGGGGGTCGCGGATTCGGGCATGGGGGCGAGTGTATCTGGGGTGTGAGCGGGCCTAGGATGCGGCCGCTCGGACGTGTGCGCCGGCGTGTGTCTGGGGTCATGAGCCTTCCCAAGGAGCACTGCGATGAATCGACGAGAAGCCCTCGGCGCCCTGGGCGTTACCGCGGCGGGGGCGATCGCCCTGGCGCAAAGCACGGCCTCGCGCGCCCACGCGCACGAGGGTCACGACCACGGGGATGACGGGCATGGGCATCACGGCGGCGGCGGCCTGCCGGGCTGGGACGAGGCCAAGGGCGAGTACGTGCTGCCCGACCTGCCCTACGCGTACGACGCGCTCGAGGCGGCGATCGACGAAACCACGATGCGGATCCACCACGGCAAGCACCACGTCGGCTATGTGCGCGGGCTGAACAAGGGCTTGGCGCAGATGGCCGAGGCTCGCGCGTCGGGCGACTTCGGCGCGATCCGGGCGTTGTCGCGCAACGTGGCGTTCGCCGGGGGCGGGCATGCGCTGCACACGCTGTTCTGGCAGAACATGGCGCCGGCCGGCGCCGGAGGCGGCGGGGAGCCGGAGGGCAAGCTCGCCGAGGCGATCGCGCGTGACTTCGGGTCTTACGCGGCGTTCAAGGCGCAGTTCGTCGCGGCCTCGACCGGGGTGATGGGATCGGGCTGGGGCATGCTGGTGCAGAACCAGATGTCGGGGCGGCTGATGGTGCTGCAGGGCGAGTTGCAGCACGAGCTGACGCAATGGCTCGCGACGCCGCTGCTGGTGCTCGACGTATGGGAGCACGCGTACTACCTGCGGTACCAGAACCGCCGTTCGGAGTACGTCCGGAACTTTTTTGAGGTGGTGAACTGGTCTGCGGTCGCGTCGCGCATGGGGTAAGGGGCGCGGATCGTGGCGGCCAACGCGGCGGCGGTGCGCAAAGAAAGACGCCCCGCGGTGAGGCGGGGCGCCGGGGGGCGATCGGGTTGTGGCGCGCCGGTTAGTCGGTGGGGACGTCGGCGATGGCGGTCTCGGCGCCGGGCTTGATTTCGGCGAGCTCGGCGGCGAGTGCGAAGCGCTCGGCCTCTTCGTAAGACAGGCGGATCTCGGCGGCGAGGGCCTTGAGCTCCTCGGCGGCCTGGGCCTCCTGCTGCGCGGCGAGGGCGGCCTCGGCGGCGAAGCGGTCTGCCTCGGCGGCGTCGGCCAGGCGCTGCTGGGCGAAGTTGGCGGCGAACTGGGCCGTTTCGGCGGCCTTCTCGAAGGCGTAGACGGCGGCCTCGCGGGCGGCGCGGGCGCGTTCGGCGTCGGCCTTGCTCGCCCGGGCGACTTCGACGGCCTGGGCCATCTCGGCGGCGCGGGCTTGGGCCGACTCGGCCATGGCCCGTGCGATGCGGGCGGCCTCGGCGGCCTTCTCGGCGGCGGCGCGGGCGGTTTGGGCGGCGACCTCGGCCGATTCGCTGGCTTGGGCGGCCTGCTCGGCGGCGGCCTGCTGTTCGGCGGCGGCGGAGTCGGCGCGCTGGGCGGCGTCTTGGTGGACGCGCTGGGCGGTCTGGACGCCGAGCTGGGCGGCCTGGGCGGCCTGGGCCTGCTGTTCGGCGAGGCGGTCGGCTTCGGCCTGCGCTTGGGCGCGGGCCTGGGCTGAGGCGCGGGCCTCTTCGACCTTCGCCCGGGCTTGGGCGAGCTCGGCGGCCTTCTGGTCGGCGTGCTTGCGGGCTTCGATGGCCTTCTCGACCTTGTCGATGGAGGCCTTCATGACGAAGTAGGGCTCGTCTTCGACGCCGAACTGGTAGGGCGCCTGGAGGTGACGGAGCGAGGTGGTGAAGTAGAGGTAGCCGTCGGGCGCCAGGGCGAGGGAGTCGGGCCAGCGGAGGCGCTGGTCGGCGACGAAGGTCTCGATGGCGCCTGTGTCGGCCCGGCGGACGAGGATGGCGTCTTGCTCGATGGCGGTGAGGTAGAGGTCGCCGTCGGGGTCCATGAACATGCCGTCGATGGCTGAGCCGGTGGAGCCGAGGTTCTCGACGCTGGCGGCGCGTTGGGCGTCGCTGATGTTGGGGTTGCGGACGAGGTCTGCGGGGACGCGGTAGAGCGTGCGGCCGGTGAGTGCGTGGTAGTAGAGCCACTGGCCGTCGGGCGACAGCTCGATGCCGGCGACGTTGACCTGCGGGGTTCGGCCGAGGAAGTCGAGCCAGCGGGTGGAGCCGACGATGGGGCTGACGCCGGGCTCGGCCTTGGTCGAGCGGTGGGCGAGCAGGACGTTGTGGGTTTGGCGGGTCTTGAGGTCGACGACGTAGATGCCGCCGCGGCCCGAGTCGGTGATGTAGGCGGTGTTGGTGCGGGTGTCGACGCGGAAGTCGGAGGGGTAGCTGGCGTCGACGAAGTCGCGCTCGTGGTCGAAGTAGAAGACCTGTTCGATGGTGTCGTCGTCGAGGTCGAAGCGGAAGAGCTTGGGCCCGGCGATGACGATGCCGTCGCGTCCGCGGGGGTTGCCGGCGTCGAGGACCCAGAGGTCGTTGTTCTCGTCGACCCAGGCGGCCTGGGCGCAGACGAAGCTGCGGAGGGCCGAGGGGCCGGCCTCGCCGTCCCAGCGGTTCCAGGAGTTGGAGGGGTAGGGGCGGAGCGAGCCGTCTTCAAGCACCTCGGCGACGGCCGGGGTGGGCTGGTCGTCCCAGTAGGGGAAGGTGACGAAGACGCGACCGGTGTCGGAGACGGCCACGCCGGTCGGCTGGCGGTCTTCGAACTCGTACACGGTGACGACGAGCTTGTCCCACTGGGGCTCGAAGTTGGGCGACGAGACGTGGCCGGGGCTGGTGCAGCCCTGGAGGCCGGCGCCTAGGGTGGCGGCGGCGGTCAGCAATGCTCCGGCGGCGTAACGACGGGTGCGCGAGAGGGTCGGGAGATGGAAAGGCATGGCCTGCTCCTGCGTGGTCCGGTTGCGCACGACACGCCGAACGCGTCGTGGTTGTCGGCCGTATCGGCTGGGCCGGGGGCGCGGATGGGCGGTGGGTGTGGCGATAGGGCCGGAGGCGGGGCGCGTTGCGGGTTGTGACGGCTGCGTGGTTTTCGCCCCGGTTTATCGGCGGCGTCGCGTGTGGGCGCCCGTCGTATCGGGCCTTGGTCGGGCCGAACGCCTCGGGGGTGGCGGCTCTACAGTTCTCGGATGGACGGGCCGGCCTCGGAGAACGTGGAAGCGATAGACGGGGCGCCGCTGGGCGACTTGGACGTCGTGCTGCTGCGCGACCGGCCGGCGCTGGCGCGGCTGGCGAAGCGGATCCGCACGGCCCGCAAGCAAGGCCGTCCGCACGACCGCGACCTGGCGCGGTACGAGCGGCGTTGCGCCGAGTCGCTGGCGCTTGTCGAGCGGCGTCGCGCGGCGGCGCCGGCAGTGACGTACCCGCCCGAGCTGCCGGTGGTGGAGGCGCGCGAGGGGTTGCTAGAGGTGATCCGCGACAACCAGGTTGTGGTCGTGTGCGGGGAAACGGGGTCGGGCAAGAGCACGCAGCTGCCAAAGCTGTGCCTGGAGCTTGGGCGCGGTGTCCAGGGGGTGATCGGTCACACGCAACCGAGGCGGATCGCGGCGCGGTCGCTCTGCCGACGGATCGCCCAGGAGCTTGGCGGCGGGGCGGGCGTGCATGCGCCGGTGGGGTACAAGGTGCGTCACGCCGACACGACCGGGCCCGAAACGCTGGTGAAGTTGATGACCGACGGCGTTCTGCTCGCCGAGATCGAGCACGACCGGGACCTGCGCGCGTACGACACGCTCATCATCGACGAGGCGCACGAGCGTTCGTGCAACATCGACTTCCTGCTGGGTTATCTGCGGGGGGTGCTGCGGAGGCGGGGTGATCTGAAGGTGATCGTGACGTCGGCGACGATCGATCCGCAGCGGTTCGCCGAGCACTTTGCCGGGGAAGATGGGTCGCCGGCGCCGGTGGTGGAGGTTTCGGGTCGGAGTTACCCGGTGGAGGTGCGTTACCGCCCGCCGATCGAGGGCGAGGACCCGCTGGAGGGCGTGGCGTCGGCGTTGGCGGAGATCGACGGCGAGCCGCGTGGCGACGTGCTGGTGTTCCTGCCGACCGAGCGTGACATCCGGGAGGTGCACAAGCGTTTGCGGGGGCGTCAAGCTCGGGGCGAGCGGGTGCTTCCTTTGTATGGTCGGCTATCGCCGGCGGATCAAGACAAGGTGTTCCAGGCCGGCGGCTCGGGGCGCCGGGTGGTGCTGGCGACGAACGTGGCCGAGACGTCGGTGACGGTGCCGGGCATCCGGTACGTGGTGGACACGGGCACGGCCCGGGTGTCGCGGTACTCGCCGCGCTCGGGGATGCAACGGCTGCCGATCGAGGCGGTGTCGAAGGCGTCGGCCGACCAGCGCGCGGGGCGGTGCGGGCGTGTCGCGGCGGGGGTGTGCATCCGTTTGTACGACGAGGAGGCGTACCTCGGCCGGGACGACTTCACGCTGCCGGAGATACGAAGGTCGAACCTGGCGGCGGTGATCCTGCGGATGAAGGCGCTGGGCTTGGGGGAGTGTGCGGGGTTCCCGTTCCTGGATGCGCCCAAGCCGGCGGCGGTGCGCGCGGGGGAGCAGGCGCTGCGGGAGCTCGGGGCGATCGACAAGGCCGGGGCGTTGACGGCGCTGGGCAAGCGGATGGCGCGGCTGCCGGTGGACCCGCGTCCGGCGCGGATCTTGCTGGAGGCGGAGAAGGCGCGGGTGCTCCCGCCGGTGCTGGCGATCGTGGCGGCGCTGGAGGCGGGCGACCCGCGTGTCCGGCCGACGGGTTCGGAGGCGTCGGCCGATGCGGCGCACGAGGCGCTGGTCGACGCGGGTTCGGACTTCCTGACGTTCTGGCGGATGTGGGGGTTTGTGCGATCGCTGCGTGAGGCGAAGTCGCGTTCGGCGTACGAGCGGGAGTGCAAAGCGCGGTTTCTTTCGCCGGCGAGGTTGCGGGAGTGGTCGGACGTGCAGCGTCAATTGCGGGAGGCGATGGGGCCGGCCTCAGCGGGGCCGTTGTTCCCTCCCGGGCGTGAGTTGACGGAAGACGAGCGGGACGCCGTGCACCGGTCGCTGATGGCGGGGTATCTGTCTCGGGTCGCGCAGCGGAATGACCGTGGGGAGTATGTAGGTTCGGGCCGTCAGAAGCTGCGGCTTTGGCCGGGTTCGACGTTGCGGGAGGACAAGCCGTTGTGGATCGTCGCGGCGGAGCTTGTAGAGACGACGCGTGCGTATGCGCGGACGCTTGCGCCGATCGATCCCGGTTGGGCCGAGGAGCTTGGTGGGGAGCTGTGCCGTCGGACGTATGGGGCGCCGTCGTGGAGTGCGCGGCGGGGCCGTGTGGTGGCGTCGGAGAAGGTGTCGCTGTTTGGGTTGCCGGTGCGCGAGCGCAAGGCCGTGCCGTACAGCCGTGTGGACCGGGCCGAGGCCCGGCGTGTGTTCCTGCGTGAGGCCCTGGTGGGGGGCGAGCTTGGCGGGGAGGCGGACTTCCTGCGGCACAACGTGGCGCTGCGGGATCGGGTGCGGTCGTACGAGGATCGGTTCCGGCACGCGGGTTTGCTCAAAGACGCCGAGAGCGCGTATTCGTTCTATGCGGAGCGGGTGCCGGAGGAGGTATGCGATCGTCCGGGCCTGATGAAGTGGTTGGAGCAGCAAGCGGGTCGGGACGAGGGCGAGCGGCTGCGGATGGACTGGTCGCACGTCGCCGAGGTTTCGCAGGAGGCGTTTGAGGCGG
>JBCCXV010000035.1:0-12839 GCA_039191195.1 Planctomycetota bacterium | reverse complement strand
GCTGGGCTCGGGCGTGAGGGCGAAGCTGAATACGGCGTCGCCGTACACGCCGTCGAGCGCGTCGGAGTCGAGGCCGTCGTCGCCGAGGGTCATGACTTGGTAGACCCAGTCGTCGTAGTAGGCGATGGAGACTTGGCCGGACAGGTCGCCGAAGTCGGAGTCTGTTTCGCCGTCGAGGCCCAAGCCGAAGGAGTTGATACCGGCCAGGGCCCAGTCGTCGAGGTTGTCGTCGTAGACGAACACCCCGCCGCCGGAGTCGCCGGGGGCGATGAGGTATTCGAGCGTGGTGGGCGACGACGAGCCGGTGGGGCTGTGCCACCCGGCGCCGCTATCGAGGTCGGAGATGAGCACGTCGTCTCCGTAGATCATGTCGATGGTGTTGGTGCCGGCGTGCTTGGTGTCGGTCCCGGAGGCGGGGTCGTAGCCCGACGCGCCGGTTCCGGTGAGGCCGTAGCCGGTCGAGACGGCGAGCTCGCCGACGAGGTCTTGGGTCTCTCCGGTGTAGAGCAAGGCGGCGTCGACGTCGAGGTTGAGGTCGTCGCCGAGGTAGACCATGGCGATGTCGGCGCCGGCGAGCACGTCGTTGGGGTCCCAGTCGACGTGGTAGGCCCAGGCCTGGGCTTCGTACGTTTCGCCGCCGACGGTGAAGGCGAGCGACTCGGCGGAATCGACCACGTGGGCCGCGGTGACCACCCAGCCGTCGCCCAGGTAGACGCCCGAGGCGGCGTAGCTGCCGGTGCTGGTCGTGCCGGTGAAGCTGCCGACGGGCTCGAAGGCCTCGGCTTGACCGAGCGCGTCGTACACGTCCTCGAATTGCGGCTGCCCGATCGTGCCGGCGGCGACGCCCGAAGCGGCGAGGGCTGCGGCCATGCCCAAGACGCCAACGGCGGGCGCCCGGCATGTGCGCAAAGGTCCCGACAGGCGGTGAGGGGGTGTCATCGTTCGTTCTCCGACCGTGGTAGGCGTGGGGGGAGTGCGGCCGGGTGGCCGCTTCATGGAGTAGTCGTCCGCGGCGCAGGCGGTACAACCGGGCGCGCGCATTTTTTTTCACAACGGCTTGTGAAAGCGGGTTCGGGTTTGCGGCGCAGGGGGTTACGATTCGAGCGAAGGATGACCGACCCCATATGCCTAGCGCGGTTGCGAAACGGCCACGACGCCGAGGCGTTCGGGGTGTTGTTGCAGCGCTACCGGGGTCGGGTGCTCGCGGTGTGCCGTCGGCGGCTGAACAACGAAGCCGATGCGGAAGACGCCACGCAGGACGTGTTCGTCAAGCTGCTGGAGTCGGCGCGGGGGATCGACGACAACCTGGAAGGCTGGCTGGTCCGGTGCGCGCGCAACACGTGCGTGGATGTGATCCGCAGCCATACGCGTCGGCGTAAGTACGAGGCGTGGCGGCACGGCGCGGCGGGGGCGACGGCCGAGGCGAGCGGGGCGCGTTTGGAGGACCGTGAGTTCGCCGGCGCCATGTTGCGCGAGCTGGCCGCCGACGACGCGCGCCTTCTGATGGGTCATGTCGCGTCGGGGGCGACGCAGCGCGAGCTGGCGTCGCACGCCGGCGTGTCGCAACAGGCCGTGGCGGCGCGGCTCAAGAAGCTCCGGGTGCAGTTGCAATCGTGGTCGGGCCGTGTGCTGGGCGGTCTCTCGCTGAGCGGGTTGCTCGGCTGGGCGACGCAAGGGCGTGTAGCGCTAGCGATTGGGTTTGAGGCGTTGCGCGGCGGGCTGCAAGCCGCGGCGCCGGAGAAGGCGGCGGCCGCGCTGGCGCTGGCCTGCACCCTGCTGCTGGCCCAAGGCGACACGCCGACGGAGTCGGCCGCGCGCCCCCAAGAAGCGCCGGTGGCGGCGGTGATGACGATGTCACCGGCCGCACCCGTCTGGCCCGAGCGCGTAAAGACAGCCGCAGCGCCGCGCACGTCGGCGGGCGTCTGGACGGCGTCGACGGCGCCACAGCGGCGGGGGTACGCCGGCGACGCGGCCCGGCGCGTGCAAGGGTCGGCCGCGGCCACTACGCCAGCGGCCCCGGCTCGACGGGTTCGGTCGTTCGCCACGGCCGTGCGCAGACCTGCGGCGCTGTCGGCGGGCCCGCCGCCGGCCGCGCGCCGCGCCTCGGTCGATCGGGGCGGCCGCGTTGCGCTGCGGCGCGGCGCCGCGACGGCTCCCGCGCATCCGGGGCCGACCCAGGATCCAACCGCTTCCGCGGATGAGCAGGCGTCACGGATCGCCGAGCGCCTCGCGGCGGCCGGGCCTGGGCAGGAGTTCGCATCCCTCCGAGCAGGGCGTGCGCTGGCGCGGCATCTGGCTACGGCGTTGCCGTGGCCCGATCACGACCCCGAGTTTGTGCCTTTCGCCTTGCATCGGCCGGGCTTCCCGGCGGCGCGCCTGGCGCGGCTCAAGGCGGGTAAGAGCGGTGCATCGGGCGGGTTTGGCGAGACCTACCACGCTTGGCCGGGTCACCCGAACGACGTGGCGCCGGGCGATGACCCCTTCTTGGACTTCGACTTGGGGCCGGCCCACCCCTTGAGCACGTCATTCGCGCTCCCGGGGTCGGACGTCGCGCTGAGCGGGGTCGAGTCGCCGGTCTCGCTCCCGGCGGGGCCGGTCGTGTTCCCGGCGGAAGAGGCGGGTTTCGCGGCGGCCTTGGCGTTGACGGAGCCGGTGATTGCGCCGGTGATGTCGCCGTTGCTTGCGGGTGTCGCCTTGGCGGACGCGGCCGAGCCTTCGATCGCGGAGCCGTTCCCGGGGGCGCCGATACTCGCGGCGGTGCTATCGGAATCGGTTGGTCTGGCGGGGCCTGACGTGCTGGACGAGGCGTGGCCGTCGCCCGCGGTGGTCGGTGTCGAGGTGTCGCCGGAAGGCGTGCTGGCGGCGCTGGCCTCGGCCGTCGCGGTCGAGGCGTCGTATGTGGCGGACGCCGGCGTGACCGCCTCGGACTTTGGGGGCGCGCCCGAACCCGTCGCGGCGCCGAGCGCGTTTGTGATTGCGGCCGTGCCCGAACCGGCGAGCCTGGCGGTGCTGGTTTCGGGTTTGCTGCTGACGGCGCGCCGACGCCGGGGATGACGATGAGGCGTGCGACGGCTTACGCCTCGCCTGTTGGCCGGCCGGCGCGCTTCTCGGCCTTGCGCCAATACCGGCTGAATCGCTTGAGGTCGACGTCGCCGGGCAGCGTCACAAACGCGGGCGGGTCGATCCATTGGACGCCGAGACGTGCGCCCTGGGCGGTGATGCGCGGGTCTGCCGTGCGCGTGGCGTAGAGCTTGTCGGCGTTGTGCTGGGCGAGCAGTTGCGGCAAGAGGTCGAGCGGGTCGCCCTCGTAGATCGGGGCGCCGGCGTCGATCGCGCACTCATACATGAACACGACGCGTTTGAGCGTGTAGCGGCGATGGGCGATGCGCGGTCGGTCGAGGATCACGACGGCCGGGGCGACTCCGCCATGCGCTTGGCGCGCCGCGAGCCAGGCGGGGCTCTGCGGGCTGAGGTCTTCGTGATGGAGCCAGGTCAGGGCGGGCATAGCAGCGGTCAGGGGTCAGCCAGAAGATGGGAGCTTGGCCGCAAGGCGTTGCCGCGCGATCCCAACGGGTGCAAGCGCTGTGCGTGTCATGCGAAGAGCCTGCGGTGGACGTCGTCGTAGCTGCCGGCGAAGGGCCCGGGGTCGAGCGGGCCGGCGGCGCCGGTGAACCGCCCCGCCGAGACCTTGGCGAGGTTGTCGTTGTTGAAGATGTAGGGCTTGGTCGAGAAGGTCGAGGCGACCCACTGCCAGCTGAGGTGGTTGCTGGCGAGGTCGCCGTCGATGAGGTGCTGGAGGAACCAGTCGGCGCCGGCCTTCCAATGGATGCGGCGGGCGTGGACGAGGTAGGCCGCGAGCTTCATGCGCAGCTGGTTGTGGAGGTAGCCGGTGTCGTAGAGCTCGGCGACGGCGGCGTCGACGAAGTCGACCCCGGTGCGGGCTTCGAGGAGGTCGGGCGGGAGCTCGGCGGCGTAGTCGCCGGCGTCGCGGCCGGTCTTCCAGGGTTCGAGGTCGTCTTCGACGGCCGTGCCGAGGTGGGCGAGAACCCGGCGGAAGTAGTCGCGCCAGGCGAGCTCCTGGATGAACTTGCCGGGCTGGGGGCCGCCTTGGCGTTGGTCGATCGCGGCGTCGCGGACCTCGGCCAGGCCCAGGGCGCCGTGGTGGAGGTAGGGCGAGAGCCGGGTGACGCCGCCGGTGAGGGCGTTGCGGGTGCGGGCGTAGTGGGCGAGGTCGATTTTGGCGAGGCGGGCCAGGGCGGAGGCGCGGCCGCCGGGGGTGTCGCTGACGGCCGTGTGGGCGTCGTTTGCCTCGGGGAAGCGGTCGCGGCAGAAGGCGACGAGGTCGTCGCGCGAGCCGAACTCGCGGGGCAGGGGCTCGGGTGGGGGGTCAGTCGTCTTTGGCATCTTGCCCCGTATCCAGCATGTAGTTCCCGTGATTGATGTCGTCGTGGTAGACGCCAAACTTATCGATGAGTTCGTGATACACGCGAAAGGCCCAAGCGGCCCTGGCGCCAAAGTTCTCGTATTTCTCCTCGCGCCAGTGCTGCCAGACTTCGGGTGGAAAGTCGCCGGGATCATCGAGGCGCGCCTTGCCGAAGTCGATGACACACGGCGGAGAGACGTACGACATCTCCAGAACCCAAAGGCTCGAATCCTGTCCGCGAAACTGAGGAACCGCACACCCGCCAACCTTCGAAACACCATGATCTGCAAGTCTTTGATACACCCGCAGTTCATTCAGAAAGAGTCTTTCAGAGACGAAGACCTTGAGAACCGAATAGGGTTTTAGCGAGTAAACACAGCCGTCGGTGCCCCAGCCGAGTTCGCCGACGATCTGCCGCTCGCCGGCGAGGTATGCTTCGGCCCGCTTCCGCGACTCTGGAGTGAACCCATTCATGTCTCCCTACGTTGTACCTCCGTCGTCGGGCTACTCCTCGCGGGTGGAGCTATGGCTCGAGAGCGAGCACGGCCGGGTGAAGCTGTCCCAGGTGGGCTTTGACTTTGTGATTGCGGCCGAGCCGTTCGAGCTTCCCGCCGCCAGCCGTGCCCGGGTGGTGGTGAGCGTGGACGGGCGGGAGCAGCGGCTGGATTACACGCTTGTGGACGGCTTGAGTGAGGGCCAGAACCGCTCGAAGACGGTCTACGCCGAGGGCGACACCATCCCGATCTGAGCCTGGTGCGGCGTGCAGCAACCTGCAAGCCCGGCGTTGACCGTGGGGGGTGGCGCTGCGATACTCGCCGATTCGGCCGATTCCCCGCCGATTTCGTGAGGCGGGGGCCGTTTGGCCGCCCTTTTCCCATGCTCTGTTGTGAGACCCCCGGCCATGGCCGAAGACGCCCAAGCCCCCGTCGCCGAACTCGACTCCCCGGAATCCCCGGACGCGCCCGAACGCCAGGAGCAGACGGTGACCGTCGAGTCGTCCGGCCCGGCGAAGAAGACGCTGACCATCGAGATCCCCGAGTCGCGGATCCGGGCCAAGATCGAAGAGGGCTATCAGCAGCTTTCGGATCAGGCGGCGATCCCGGGGTTCCGCCAGGGCCGTGCGCCGCGGAACCTGCTCGAGAAGCGTTTCGGCGCCTCGATCCGGGACGACGTCCGCAACCGGCTGCTGAGCGAGTCGTACCAGCAAGCGCTCGAGGAGCACGACCTGGACGTCCTGGGCGAGCCCGAGCTCGAGGGCGACGACAAGGAACGGCCGGAGCTGCCCGAGTCGGGCCCGCTGACGCTGAAGGTGTCGGTCGAGGTCACGCCGGACGTCGCGCTGCCCGGGTTTGGCGAGCTGAAGGTGACCAAGGAGCCGGTGAAGGTCGGCAAGAAGGACGTGGACGCCGAGCTCAAGTCGCTTTGCAACCGCGCCGGCAAGCCGGTGGAGTCGACCGAGGGCGAGGTTGCGGAAGGCGACTTTGCGCGGGTCGATGCGTTTGTGTACGAGGGCGAGTCGGTCGCCGACGACGCCGAGCCGATCCAGAGCGAGCTTCAGCAGCACGTGATGGTGGCGGGCAAAGACCGGGACTACAAGGGCCACGTGCTGGGCATCGTGGTGGCGGACCTGGGCAAGCAGCTCGCCGGCAAGTCGGTGGGCGACGTGGTCGACATCGCGATGACGGGCCCCAGCGGGCACGAAGACGAGCGCGTGCGCGACCAGAAGATCGTGATCCGCTTGTCGGTCACCGGGATCCACCGGGTCGAGCCGGCGAGCGTCGAAGAGCTGCTGCCGTTGGCCGGCGTGGAGAACGAAGACGAGCTCCGCGACCGGCTCAAGGACGAGCTCACCCAGCGGGCCGAGCGCAAGCAAGAGGGCTCGATGCACCAGCAGCTGCGCGACCAGCTGGGCGAGAAGGTCGAGCTGGAGCTGCCCGAGAAGGTCACGGCGAACCAAGCGCTGCGCCTGCTGCAACGCCGTCGGCTGGAGCTGCTGTATCAGGGCAAGCCGGAAGACGAGGTCAACGCCGAGATCGCCGAGCTGCGTGAGCAGTCGGACGACGCGGCCAAGGCGCAGCTGAAGCAGTTCTTCATCCTGGACCGTGCGGCGAAGGACCTAGAAGTCGATGTCGAGGAGAACGAGCTCAACGGCCACATCGCGCAGTTGGCGATGCAGCAGGGCCGTCGGCCCGAGAAGTTCCGCCAGGAGATGCAGCAGCGCGGCCAGATCGAGCAGCTGTACCTGCAGATCCGGGAGCACAAGACGCTGACGAAGGTGCTCGAGCAGGCGCAGGTCGAAGAAGCGTCTTCGTCGAAGGGCAAGAAGTCGGACTAACCCCCGCGGGCCGGACCGGCGGACCACGGCATGATCGAACCGGCGACGCGATGGCTGTTTTCGATGGCGCCCGCCCTGGGTCAGGGCGCGTCGTGGGGGGACGACCGGACGACCCAGCGGGTGATCGTGGGGCTGCTGGGGTTCGCCGGCATCTCCCTGGCCGGGGTGGCGGCGGCGGTGGTGATCCGGAAGCTCCAGAAGAAGCTGGGCGCCGAGGAGGAGGTTGGCGGGGCCCCGGCGTTCACGCTGGGGGAGCTGCGCCGGTTGCACCGAGAGGGTCAACTGACCGATCAGGAGTTCGCCCGGGCCCGGGAGGCGATGGTGGCGTCGATGGCGCCCGGATTGGCCGCTCCTGGGGGCGACTCGGGCCCCGGGACGCCCGGAACCGCGTTGGAGGGGGGCGAGGCAGGCGAAACCGAGCTGGGTCCGGAACTGCTGGGGCCCGAAGCGGCGGGCGGCCCGGAGGGGCAGGGGCCGGGTGCGGGCGGGGACGCCAGCGAACGCGATTCGCTCGCCGATAAGAACGGTCCGGGTGGGGGTGAAGCCGGTCGCGCAGCGCAGGGCTGACGCGTCTTATCCTTTGGCCCTACGTTGGCTAACATGTAAAGGCGGTCGGCCGCGCCGGGAGGGCGTGTCGACGGCCTAACGCGGCCCCGTGATCTGGACGATCCCAACCGGGCCGGGCTCCGTATGGACTAGGGCGAGTCGTCTTGGTCCATCGCGGCGCCGCGACCGCGTCCCTCCTACCAGTGGCGAGATATGGCGAGCAACGGAAACGGCAACGACGGGGGGACCGGCGAGACCGGGTCCGAGGGCAACGGCGAAACGGGCTTCAAGGGCCGGCGCGTGACCACGTGCTCGTTCTGCGGCAAGTCGTCGCGCGAGGTGGGCCCGATGGTCGAGGGCCCCAACGACGTCTACATCTGCGCGAACTGCACGGAGCTGTGCCAGAACATCTTCAAGCAGGAGCGCCGGCGGGTGCACTCGGGCCGTCCGGCCCTGGAGTCGATCCCGACGCCGCGGCAGCTGCACGAGTTCCTCGACCAGTACGTGATCGGCCAAGAGATGGCCAAGCGGGCGTTGTCGGTGGCGGTGCACAACCACTACAAGCGCCTGCAGGCCAGCGAGAAGGATTCGCCGGTCGAGCTGGACAAGTCGAACGTGCTGCTGATCGGGCCGACGGGCTCGGGCAAGACGCTTCTGGCGCGCACGCTGGCGCGGACGTTGAACGTGCCGTTCGCCATCGGCGACGCGACGACGCTGACCGAGGCCGGCTACGTGGGCGAGGACGTGGAGAACCTGCTGCTGAAGCTGCTTCAGGCCGCGGACTACGACCTGGAGCAGGCCCAGCGCGGGATCATCTACATCGACGAGATCGACAAGATCGGCAAGACGTCGCAGAACGTGTCGATCACGCGCGACGTGTCGGGCGAGGGCGTGCAGCAGGCGCTCTTGAAGATGCTCGAGGGGACGATCGCGAACGTGCCGCCGCAGGGCGGGCGGAAGCACCCGGAGCAGCAGTACATCCAGATCGACACGACGAACATCTTGTTCGTGTGCTCGGGCACGTTCGTGGGGCTGGAAGACATCATCCGCAAGCGTCTGGGGCGGAAGTCGATCGGCTTCGGGGCCGAGCGCGAGTCGGACCGGGACGTGCAGGACCACGATCTGCTTCAGCACGTGATCCAGGACGACGTGCTGGGCTACGGCATGATTCCCGAGTTGATCGGGCGCCTGCCGATCATCACGCCGTTGTCGCGGCTCACGCCGGACACGCTGGTGCGGATTCTGACCGAGCCCAAGAACGCGCTGGTGCGTCAGTACCAGCACTTTTTCGGGATGGAGAACGCGGAGCTGGAGTTCACGCGGCCGGCGTTGTACGTGCTGGCGGAGCGTGCGATCTCGCGCGACACCGGGGCGCGTGCGCTGCGGAGCGTGATGGAAGAGGTGATGCTCCCGCTGATGTACGACCTACCGGACGCGTCTTCGGACGGGGTGCGGTATGTGATCGACAAGTCCGCGGTGCTCGAGCCCCGGCCGTTGGCCGAGCTGCGAGAGCCGCAGAAGGAAACGGCCTGACGCGCGTTTGGCTTGGGGCGTCCCCGCGGGGGGCGAGGGCCCGGGGAGGTCGCGCGTCGGCAGGAGAACTTGGATGAAGCGAACCCCGTGGCCCCGTTTGGGCGTGCTCGGCGCGATCGGTCTGTCTTGCTCGCTGGCGGCGCCGGTCGCGAGCCTCGCGCAAGGCGAACCCGGGGTCACCGGGCCGGCGGCCGCGGCGGAGTCGCGCCCGACGCCCTTGGCGGCGCTCACGGCCGACGAGGTGCGTCAACTGGCCCGGGCGGGCGGCTTCGACGAGTTGCGCGAGCGGTTGGCATCGCAAGGCGTCCGCCGGGACGACGCCAAGCAGCTGCTGTCGGCCTTGGCGACCCACGCGGACAAGACGGCCCAGCGCGAGCTCGAGCGTGCCGAGGCCCTGGCCGAGCGCAACGCCGAGATGATCGCGGCGGTGGCGGAAGACCGGGTCGAAGATGCCCTGCAAGCGGCGATCCGGGCGCACGTCGTGGCCGACGACCCGGGGGCTTTTCTGCGTCGGCCAGAGATCGAGACGCTGCGGCGTACGGCCGAGTCGGCGGCGCAGGCGGCCGAACAGGCGCACGACTGGGTCGAGGCCGTGAGCCTGTACCGGTTGCTGGACCTGTTGTTCGAGGACCGGTGGGACCACGTGGCCCCGGGGGACGAGTCGGACCAGCGTCCGCAGTTCCGCGAGCCGTTGGAGCGTGTCGGCCGGCACATCCGGGTGTTGCAGACCTACCACCCGGACCTGCTGCGTCAGCAGTTCGAAGCGCGTGACGAGCGGCTGGGCCGGGGCGAGCAGGAGGACGCCGACGGCCGAGACCCGGTGCGCGACTCGGCGGTCGAACTGGACGGCTGGGATGTCACGCTGCGCGGCGTCGAGTATTCGATGCTGTCGAGCGCCCTGCAGGAGTCGGGGACCAAGCACATCGATCGTCGCGAGGCCCGAGCGCTGGCGCTGGGCGCGATGGACGGCTTGCTGACGCTGCTGCGGACGCGCGGGCTTGAGCCCGCCCTGCCGGCGATGGCCAACGCGCGCGAGCTCGAGCGGTTGCGGGGCTTCGTGGAGCGTCGGCGTGAGGCCGTGGCCGCGGCCGAGCGTTTCGGGCTGGAGGCGGCGCAGCGCGAGCTCAAGGCGATCGTGGACCAGAACGCCCAGACGCTGGGCCTGCCCGAAGCGGTGGTGGTGTACGAGCTGACCCAGGGCATGACCGGGACGCTGGACACGTTCTCGTCGATGATCTGGCCGCGGGACTTGCAGTGGATCAACCAGAAGATCGAGGGCAAGTTCATCGGGATCGGCGTGGAGATCCGGCGGGACAAGGGCAAGCTGACGGTGGTGACGCCGTTCGTCGGCACGCCGGCGTGGCGCGCTGGCCTGCGTGCGGGGGACGTGATCGCGACGGTGGACGGCCAGGGCACGGGCGCGTGGACGCTCGACAAGGCCGTGCGTGAGATCACGGGCCCTCGGCACACGACGGTGCGGCTGGGCGTCGACCGGGTGGGCGAGCGCGAGCGGATGCAGGTCGACATCGTGCGCGACGAGATCAAGATCGAATCGACCAAGGGCTGGCGGCTGAGCGCCGACGGCGCGTGGGACTACGCCATCGACCCGGACGCCGGCATCGCGTATGTGCGGCTGTCGGAGTTCATCGAGTCGTCGGACGACGACCTGCGGAAGGTGCTGATCGAGCAGCGTCCCAACGGCGTGATCCTGGACCTGCGGTTCAACCCGGGGGGGACGATGGACGCGGCGATCGCCGTGGTGGATTTGTTCTTGCGTGAAGGCCGGATCGTGCACACGATCGACCGGAACGAGCGTGCGGGGGACCGTGAGTCGGCCCAGCGTCGGGGGACGGCGGCGCCGGACGCGCCGCTGGTGGTGCTGATCAACCGGGGCTCGGCGTCGGCGTCGGAGATCGTGGCCGGCGCGCTGCAGGGCCACGGGCGTGCGCTGGTGCTGGGCGAGCGTTCGTACGGCAAGGGCACGGTGCAGCATGTGTACCGGGTGGCGACCCGGCCGAAGCTCGACGACCAGGGCAACCCGGTGGAGGGTTTGTTCGGCGGAGTGGCCCGGGAAGCGTCGGCGTATCTGAAGCTGACCACGGGCTACTACGCGATCCCGGATCGGGAAGGCGGCGACCGTGTCGTGCACCGCCGACCGGACGACACGGCGCGCAGCGGCGACTGGGGTGTGCGTCCCGATCTGTATGTGACGGCGACGGACGAGCGCGTGGCCGACGCGCTGGACCTGCGTGCGCAGGCCGACGTGCGTCGGGGTGCGGGCGGCGACCCGCCGGACCCGAACCAGATCCTCGAGCAGGGCTTAGACCCGCAGCTCGAGGCGGCGTTGCTGGTGATCCGGGCGGAGCTGCTGGCGGAGTCGATGGGCTCGGGCGGCGACCGCCGACGGGCCTCGGTGCGGTAATCCCGATCAGGGGATGTGATCAACCCGGGGCGGGCGCGGGGCGCGGCTGCTCGGCGGGCGGCGGGTTGCGCCGGTCGGCCGGGGCGCCGTGCTGGGCTTCGCGCTTGGCTTGGTTCTCGCGCATCTTGGCGATGCGGCGGATCGCGCGGGCGAGGTACGACTCGACGCGGTCGTCGTGATTGGCCTGGAGCTTGTCGAGCTCGGCCCGCTGCTGGTCGAGGCGCTGGGCCATGCGTTGGAGTTCGAGTTCGCGGACGACCAGGCGGGCTTGGGCGGCGCGGCGCATGGGCTCGGCGAGGGTTTGGCGCATGGCGGCCTCGTCGGCGTCGGACCGGGCGAGCTGGCGGCAGAGCTCGAAGGTGTGGGTGGCGGCGGCGAGGTGGTCGGCCTTGGCCTCGAACATCTCGGGGTCCTGCGAACGCAGGCGGACCAGCTCGATGGCCCGAGGGAAACGTTCGCGGATGAGTTCGACGGCGGCCTCGGGGCGCTGCTCGAAGATGGGCTGCATGCTCTTGGCGAGCTCGGGCTGGAGGCGCTCGATGACGGCCAGGGCGTCGGCGGGGTCCATGGCCCGTTCGCGGTCTCGGTCTCGATCTCGATCTCGTCCGTCGCGGTCGCGGTCGTCGCGATCGCGGTCGCCGCGCGGTCGGTCGGGCGAACGGCCGTCGCGCCCCTCGGGACGATCGGCCCGGTCGAACCGATCGCGGATGCGCTCGCGCGGGCGTTCGTCCGGAGGCGCTTGGCGGGGCGTGGCGGCTTCGGCGTCGGGCGGCGGGCCCTCGCGCTGCTCGGGCGGCGGGGCCGGGGTGTCGCCCTCGGGCTGGGCCCAAGCGGGGGCCGAAAGGGCGCTCACCGCGATGAGCAAGCCGGCCGTGATGCGCGGGGCGTGGGTCATTAGAAGGTTGCCCCGGCGGCTTGGCGGAGGGAATCGAGTTCGAGCCACAGGGCCTCGGCGTCGTCGCCAAAGGGGTCGTCCCACGCGACGGCCTCGACCGCGGGCTCGACGGGGGTGTCGGGGGAGGCTCCCGCGGCGGGGTCTGTGATCGTCGGCAGGCCCACGGCTTGCTGCTCGGCCCAGGAGATGGCGTCGGCGATGCCGGCCAGTTCTTCGCCGGCCTGGACCAGCAGGCTGTCGAGCAGGTCGGGCTGGGGCGCATCGACCCGTTCGGGCGAGGCGTCTTCGCCGGGCGGGGTCGAGACGCGGTCGACGCCCCACCACAGCGCGGTCAGGGCGAACAGCAGGACGGCGGCGACGGCGGACCAGCGGCGGACCTCGGGGCCGATGCGGGCGAGCACCGCGGGCGCGTCGCGCTCGGGCTGTTGGATGTCGACGAGCTGGTCTTGGACGGCGGCGAAGACGCGGTCGGCCAGGCCGTCGGGCGCGGGGCTGGCGGCGGGGCCGAGGGCGCGGTCCAACCCCCGGATCCACTCCGGCGAGGCCAACGCCGTCGTGTCCGAGGCGAGGTCGGAGCGCGCCGTGGCGGGGGCCAGGGCATTGTCGAGGCGGGTGAGCAGCGCGGGGTCGGCCAGGTCGGCGATCCGCTGCTGCAGGTCGTGCAGCTCCCGGGCGGAGGGCTGGC
>JBCCXV010000034.1:0-13038 GCA_039191195.1 Planctomycetota bacterium | reverse complement strand
ACGTCGGCCTCGAGCAGGGCGGTGCGGACGTCGTCCATCGCCTCGCGGACGTTGGCCTCGGAGATCTTGCCGCGGCCCGAGAGCTTGCGCATGGCCACGTCGAACTTGTCGGAAAGGGCGTCGAACATGGCGGGGAGTTTACGGGTCTTGCGGGCCGGTCTCCGGGTCTGTTTCCGGGGCGAGCGGGGCCTGGAAGAAGTGCAGCTCCATCCCGCCGTAGGAGACCGACTCGGGCCCGTCGTAGCCGGGCTGGTTGGGGGGGGTGACGCCGCGCTCGGTGCGCCAGACGCAGACCCCGCCGGGCTCGAAGGCCGGGAGCAGGGCCGCCAGCACGCCGGCCAGGGCGCGGGCGCCGGCCGGGTCGGCCGACATGGCGTAAGGCGGGTCGACGAACGCCAGGCGGACCGAGCCCGGCGTGAGCCCCCGGGCCCAGGCGGGGGGCGAGGCCGCGGTCGCCAGCACCTCGGCCCGGTCGCGCAGGCCCAGGCCGGTCAGGTTCGACTCGAGGGCCGTCAAGGCGCCGCGGTCCGACTCCACAAACACGCAGCGGTCGGCGCCGCGCGACAAGCATTCGATCCCCAGCGAGCCCGAACCCGAGAAGATGTCGAGCGCCCGCCAGGTCTGTTCGGGCTCGTCCGGCGCCAGCATCCCCAGGCTTTGCAAGCGGTTGAACAGATTCTCCTTGACCCGGTCGGTGATCGGCCGGGTGGCCCCGTCGTTGTCGGGCCCGGCCAGGGCCCGGCCGCGTTGATTTCCGGCGATGACGCGCATGGCCACGCAGACTATCTTCCCCCGCATGAACGCCAAGGCCGCCGACAAACCCAAGCCCAAGTCCGACGCCAAGGCCAAGGCCAAAGCCGCAAAAGACAAGGCCAAGGGCAAGAAGCGCAAGTTCGGGTCGGTGCCCACGGGCGACCTCGCCCCGGGCCGCACCGCCGCCGATTTCGACAAGTACGAGCTCTACGGCTTGTCCGTCCAAGAGCCCGAGCACGAGGTCGAGTTCTTCGACGAGCGCTTCGAGGAGCGCTTCGGCCGCAAGCCCACGGTGCTCCGGGAAGACTTCTGCGGCACCTTCGGCGTCTGCGCCGAGTGGGTGAAGCTCGGCGACGACCGCCTGGCCCTGGGCGTCGACCTCGACCCCGAGCCCTTGGACTGGGGCAAGAAAACCCGGCTGCCCAAGCTCACGAAAGACCAGCGCAAACGCCTGCTGCTGCGCAAGGAAGACGTCCGGTCGCTGGGCAAGATCCACGCCGACGTGATCGCCGCTCAGAACTTCAGCTTCTTCTGCTTCAAGACCCGCAAGGAGCTGCGGGAGTACTTCGAGTTCGCCGCGGCCAACCTCAACAAGCCCGGCATCCTCATCGCCGACATGATGGGCGGCGGCGAGTGCTACACCGACGACCAGGAAGACGTCCGCAAGGTCGGCTCGGGCCGCAAGGCGTTCAAGTACGTCTGGGAAACCGAGTCGTTCGACCCCATCTCGCACCACTGCCGGATGCACATCGGCTTCCGCTTCGCCGACGGCACCGCCAAGGAACGCACCTTCACCTACGACTGGCGGTTCTGGACCCTCCCGGAAATCCGCGAGCTCATGTACGAGGCCGGCTTCCGCAAGGTCGACGTCTATTGGGAAGGCGACGACCCCGACACCGACGATGGCAACGGCGAGTTCACCCGGGTCGAATCCGGCACCGCCGACCCGGCCTGGATCTGCTACGTCGTCGCCGAGAAGTAAGCCCCCCGGAGCGTCCCGCCATGTCGTTCCAAGCCCCCAAGGGCACCCGCGACTTCTACCCCGAAGACATGGCCCGGCGTCAGCACCTGATCGACGCCTGGCGCCGCGTCTCCGAACGCCACGGCTTCGAGCAGGTCGACGGGCCCGTGTTCGAATCCCTCGACCTCTACAAAGCCAAGTCCGGCGAGGGCATCGTCAGCGAACTCTTCCACTTCGAAGACCGAGGCGGCCGCAGCCTCGCCATCCGGCCCGAGTTCACGCCCACGCTCGCCCGCATGGCCGCGGCCAAGGCCAACGCGCTGCCGCGGCCCATCAAGTGGTTCGCCACGAGCAACTTCTGCCGGGCCGAGCGACCCCAGCGGGGCCGCCTGCGCGAGTTCTGGCAGTGGAACGTCGACTGCCTGGGGCTCGACGACCCCGTGGCCGACGCCGAGGTCATCGGTGTCGCCGTCGGACTCCTCGAAGAGCTCGGCCTGGGCCCGCAGCAGGTGCGCGTGC
The DNA here is from genome assembly GCA_039191195.1 of Planctomycetota bacterium. Lineage (GTDB taxonomy): Bacteria > Planctomycetota > Phycisphaerae > Phycisphaerales > Phycisphaeraceae > JBCCBV01. The sequence continues at coordinate 10,805 of JBCCXV010000034.1, read as the reverse complement.
GCCTGAGCCACCGCGAGGCCATCGGCAAGGTGCTCTTGCGCCTGGGCGTCGCCGAGGCCGACCTCATCGGCGCCTTCGACCTGCTCGACCAGCGCGACAAACTCCCGGCCGACGAGTTCGCCCGACGCGGCGGAGAGCTCGGCCTCGACGAAGCGAAGGTCGAACGCCTCAACCAGATGTGCCGCAGGCGGTTCCCCGCCGGCGACGTCGAACACCTGGCCCGGTCCATCGGCGTCGACGAAGGCCTGGAAGACCTCGCCGCCATCGACCGCCAGCTCGCCGCCTTCGGCCTCACCGACTGGTGCGAGTACGACCTGGGCATCGTCCGCGGCTTGGCTTACTACACCGGCCTGGTCTTCGAGCTCCACGAAGCCAGCGGCGCCGAACGCGCCCTCGCCGGGGGCGGCCGGTACGACAAGCTCGTCGAGCACCTGGGCGGGCCCAGCCTCCCGGCCGTCGGCTTCGGCATGGGCGATGTCGTGCTGTCCCTCGTGCTGGAGGACAAGGGCGTCGCCCCCGAGCGCGTCGGCCCTCGGCCGGACGCCTTCCTCATAGCCGCCGACGACCCGTCCGCCGAGTTGGCCCCCGGCGTCGCCTCGGCCCTCCGCAGGCAAGGCCTACACGCCCGCTTCAGCTACAAGGCCACGCGCAACGTCGGCAAGCTGATGCGCGACGCCGAGCGCGCAGGAGCGCGGTTCGCCCTGGTGCTTTCCGAGGCCGACACCCAGCTCAAACGCATGGCCGACGGCGAGCAGGAGTCGCTTGCGGCCTGCCCATCGGCGGCCTCCGATCGTGCAGGATGGATCGAGCGGGTCGCGGCGCGCGTCCGATAAGACCGGCTCCACCATTACTGAGCAGCGCCTCCTTCCGGGGCTCGGGCCGCTTGAAATTGCCTAAACAACCCAGTTTCACGCGTTAAGTGTTCTGAACGCCACTTTTCCTACGAAATGCGCGCGGATATGGGGATTGCCTTCTAGATCGAAAAGGGCGCCTCTGTTAGCTTCACCGCCCGGAGGAAACGCGCAGGGCCTGCGCGGGCGAAGAGGCCATGAGATACCGATCAACCGTGTGGTTTGGTTTAGCCATGCTTACCGCGTGGAGCGTGCTGAGCGTGGCGATGGGTTTTGACGACGCGCCGCGCCGCGCGCCGGCGGTCACGTCGGCCCGTCCCATGGCGATGTCCCAGGCCCTCGACGCCATGGCCGTCACCGCCGACGCCAGGACGGCCAAGGCCGACCTCGACGCCGTCCCGCCGGCCCCCGCTTCGACAGCGGGGCGGACCCAGACCGCCAGCCTCAAACGTGGCCCGCAGGCTTCCTCGGCCCTGCCTATCGCCGGCCCCGCCTTGGCGCAACTCGACGACGCCCTCGCTGGCCCCGCCCTCGCCCGTTAGCCCAGTAGCCCGTCTTTCCGCGGCCCCCCCCCACACTTCTCAGCCTCGTGGCGACCACCGTGCCAGCCATACGGCGCCCCCGCCGGGCTAGCTTTGGCCCCACGTGGCCTCGCGCCGATTCCATTACGACCGGGCCTTCGAGCACTACCTCCGCGCGAACGCGGTGCCCTATGTCGCCGTAGACGAGGCCAAACGCGCCCTCGCCTCCGACGGCGAAGACCCGGCCGACCTCCGCTCCCGCCGGGAGCACGCCCGCCACGCGATCAAGCTCAAGAGCTTCGACTTCGTCGTCTACAGCCGGGCCGGGCGCAACCTGCTGATCGACGTGAAGGGCCGCAAGCACGCCGGCCGCACCGGCCGGGCCCTGCAGAACTGGGTCACCCGCGACGACGTGGATTGTCTCAGCCGTTGGGCCCGGATCTTCGGCGAGGGCTTCGAGCCCGCCTTCGCCTTCCTGTTCTGGTGCGACGCCCAGCCGCCCGACGCCCTGTTTCGCGAGGTCTTCGCCTTCGGCGACCGCTGGTACACCCTCCTGGCCGTCCGCCTGGGCGACTACGCCCAGGCCATGCGCGACCGCTCGGCCCGGTGGGACACCGTCTCGGTGCCCGCCCAGCACTTCCACGCCATGGCCCAGCCACTCCAAGACCTGCTCTGAGCGTCCCAAGCCCGGTGATCCCGCTCGCACCCCGCTGCGGAAGTCGCCCGGCGGGGCGGTAGACTCGGCGACCCCACGTCCAGATCCACGCCCCGAACGGCGCCCAGCCCCACGCTCGGCGCCCGACGCCCGCCACCCTGTACGCCATGACCGAAGCCGCCACCGCCAACTCCGACCCCAAGCGCACCTACAAGAAGACCCTCCGCCTGCCCAAGACCGCCTTCCCCATGAAGGCCAACCTGGTGCAGAACGAGCCGGCCTCCGTCAAACGCTGGCGGAAAGACAACGTCTACCACCGCCTCTGCGACCAGCGGGCCCAGGCCGGCGCCGAGCCCTTCGTCTTCCACGACGGCCCGCCCTACGCCAACGGCGACATCCACCTCGGCCACCTGCTCAACAAAGTCCTCAAGGACTTCGTACTCCGCTCCCAAAACGCCCTGGGCAAGCACTGCCCCTTCACCCCGGGTTGGGACTGCCACGGCCTGCCCATCGAGCACCGCGTCATGCAAGACCTCGGCCCCAAGGCCAAGGACATGGGCCCCGTGGCCATCCGCAAGCGATGCCAGGACTACGCCGAGAAGTTCGTCAAGAAGCAGGCCGGCCAGATGCAGCGCCTGCTCACCACCGGCGACTACGACGACCCCTACCTCACCATGCGCCCGGGCTACGAAGCCCAGGTGCTCCGCGTGTTCGCGCAGCTCGTCGACACCGGCCTGGTCTACCGCCAGCGCAAGCCCGTGCACTGGTCGATCGAGAACCAGACCGCGCTCGCCGAGGCCGAGCTCGAGTACTACGACCGCAAAGACACCAGCGTTTACGTGCGGTTCCCGCTCGACGCCGGGGACGCCTCGCTGGTCATCTGGACCACCACGCCCTGGACGCTGCCGGCGAACCTCGCCGTCGCCGTCAACCCCCGCGCCGAGTACGGGCTGTACGCGCTTCCCTCGGGCGGCTCGGCTTGGTTCGCCTGCGACCTCGCGCCCAAGGTGCTCAAGCTCGCCGGCGTCGAAGAACCCACCGAAGTGAAGCCGCAGCAGGTGAAGCGCGGGCAAGACCTCGTCGGCCTGACCTACCTACACCCGTTCCTCGACGACGCCCGAACCCGCAAGGTGGTCGCCGCCGAGTATGTCACCCTCGACGACGGCACCGGCATGGTGCACACCGCGCCCGGCCACGGCGTCGACGACTGGCACACCGGCCTCCGCGAAAAGCTCGACGTCTACTGCCCCGTCCAAGACGACGGCACGTTCGACGACACCGCCCCCGATTGGCTCCACGGCAAGTCCGTCTGGGAAGCCAACCCCCTGGTCCTCGACAAGCTCGCCGCCACCGGACACCTGCTCCACCGCCACGAGTTCGACCACAGCTACCCCCACGACTGGCGCGGCAAGCAGCCCGTCATCTTCCGCGCCACCGAGCAGTGGTTCGTCGGCGTCGACCAGGACTTCACCCCCGGAAGCGCCCCCGCCCCCGGAACAAACGCGGAGCCACCTACCGGGGCCACGCTTTCCGGGGGCACGCTCCGCAGGCTCGGTCTCAACGCCGTCGAGAACGACATCGACTTCCAGCCCGACTGGGGCCGCAACCGCCTCCGCGGCATGCTCGAGAACCGCCCGGACTGGTGCCTGTCCCGCCAACGCTCCTGGGGCCTGCCCATCCCCTGGTTCCTCCCACCTCTGGAAGAAGATCAGTCACAACCTCTTCTGACGCCCGCCTCGGTCCGCGCCGTCGCCGACGTCGTCGAGCGGCACGGCAGCGACGCCTGGTTCAAGCTCGAGACCGCCGAGCTCTTGGCCCACTACGACGCCTCGGCCGACTCCGACGCTCCGGAATGGGCGAGAACCTCCGAAGGCTTGCCTTCGGCGCGCAAGGGCGGCGACACCTTCGACGTCTGGTTCGAGTCGGGCTCATCCTGGAACGCCGTGCTCGGCGGGGTCTGGGCCGACAAGCAAGCCGGCAGCAAGACCGACACCGCTTCTTCCGAGGGTGAGGCTTCCGGGGGCGGGGTGTTCCCAGCCGACCTCTACCTCGAAGGCTCCGACCAGCACCGCGGCTGGTTCCAGCACTCCCTCCTGCCCGCCCTCGCCGCCAAGGGCGCACCGCCGTTCCGCAAGCTCCTGACCCACGGCTTCATCCTCGACAAAGACGGCTACAAGATGTCCAAGTCCGGCGGCAACGCCCTGGTCGTCGAAGACGTTCTCAAGAAGTACGGCGCCGACGTCGCCCGCTGGTGGGTCGCCACCCTCGGCGTCGAGGGCGACGTCAAGGCCGATTGGTCCTACTTCGACGCCGCCGGCGAGGCCTACCGCAAGGTCCGCAACACCCTGCGCTTCCTCTTGGGCAACGTCGCCGCCGTCGGCGACGCCTTGGCCGAGTTCGACGGCCCGCTGACCTCGCTCGACGCCTGGACCCTGGGCGAGCTCGACCGCGTCTCCGCCTTGGTCCGCGCCGACTATGCCGCCATGCGCTTCCGCAGGGCCGCGACCACGATCTTCGACTTCTGCAACGACACGCTTAGCGCCACGTACCTCGCGGCCGTCAAAGACCGCTTGTATTGCGACGCCGACGACTCCCCCCGCCGCGCCCGCACCCAGCGCGCCATGGCCCGCATCGCCGACGCCCTGTGCCGGATGCTCGCACCGCTGCTGCCCCACACCGCCGACGAAGCCTGGCGGGCCCTGACCCAAACCGACACCGCCGAGGCCACCCGCAGCGTCCACCTGCTCGCCATGGCCGAGCCCGCCAGCGTCGAGCCCGACCCCGCCTGGTCCCAGGTCTTCGCCCAGCGCCCCGCTTGGCTCAAGGCCCTGGAGCAGGCCAAGGCCGACCACGGCATCGACAACCCGCTCGACGCCGGCCTCCGCGTCCCCGACCCCGAAGGCGAGCTCGCCCGGTTCGACGCCGACGATCTCGCCGACCTTTGCGGCGTCTCACGCTTCGAAGCCTCGGACGACGCGGCCTCCGTCCAAGTCCTCGACCTCCGCGACCAGCCCCGCTGCGAACGCTCCTGGAAGCGCGACGGCACCGTCGCTCCGCGCTCCGACGGCGGGATCCTCAGCCAACGCGACGCTCAAGCCCTCGGCCTCGTCTAGCCCATCCGCCTCGCCTCTCTCGCCCACGCGACCCGCCACCGCACCCGCCCGGCCGAGCCATCGCTATCGGGCCCTACCGGGCCTGCCAACGCGCCCCGCGTACCAGACCCACCTCAATTCCGCGCGATGCGACCGGCGCTCGCAAGCACGCCTCGCGGTCAACCGATAGCGCCGCCGTGGAGCGGCGCGCAGACGCACAACCCGAGCCTCCGCAGCCGGCAACGCCGCCGGAACCGTCCCAGGACCCCGCCCAGGGTTTCGAGACGCCAAGCGTCCACCCCTGCCCCCGGGCCGATCCGCCGCGCGAGCTGCGCTTCGGCGAGATCAACGCCGCCCTCGCCTTTGCCAAACAGCACGGCGGGGCCCACCCCACCGGCCGGCTCGAGCACGCGCTCAGCCTCGCCTTCCACGGCCAAGACCCCGACGCCCTCGCCGCCGTCATGCTCACCTACGCCGAGGACGACCACAGCCGGACCCTGGTGGTTTACGCCCCCGGGCTCGAACAAGACCCGCCCGCGCCCCCCGACGCCGACCAGCTGCGCGCCGCCATCGACCACCTCATGCTCAAGCTCGCGGCGCTGCGCGTCGCGCGGGTCCGCATCGTCGCGCCCGGCGCCGCCCGCATGCCCGACTGGCTCGCCGAAGCCGCCGCCTGGGCCGACGAAGCCGAGGCCGCACGCCTCGACCCCCGACCGCGCCAGCCCCCGACGGACGAGAAAGCCCACGATGCCCCGCCGAAAGCGGCCTGACCCCGACGCCGAACTCCACGCCGCCGGCCGCGTCGCCGTGCTCGACCCCGACCCCTTGGCCGGCCGCGCCCGCGCCCAGGCCCTGGCCGCGCACGGCTGGAGCGCCGCCTGGGCGCCCGACGCCGCCTCGCCCCTCTGGCATCCCGACGACGCGCCCGCTACCGACCCCGCGCCCGCATCCGCTTTGGCCCTGGCCGTGCTGGACGAGGCCCTGGGACCCGCTGGCATCGAACAAGCCCTCGAGATCACCCGCGCCGCCGGCGAGTCCCCGGTCTGGGTCGTCACCACCGCCTACCCCACCCCGGCCCGCATCGGCGCCTGGTACGTCGGCGGCGCCGCCGAGGTCGTTGTCAAGCCCGCCAGCGGGAACCGCCTCGACGCCATGGCCCGCCGCGCCGCGGCCCGCTTCGCCCTCACGCGGCCCATCGTATCTGCCCAACCCGCGACCCAAGCCACGCCCGCGAATGCCACCGAACCGCCGCTGCCCGCGATCGACCCCCACGGCACGCCTTCGATTCCCTTGTTGACCGACGTGCCCTTGCGCGAATCGCTCGACGCCGCCGAGCGCCAGCTCCTGCTCGCCGCGCTTCGCCGGCCGGACATCACCCGCGCCGAGGCCGCACGCCGCCTCGGCCTCAACCGCGCTACGCTCTACAAGAAGGCCCAGCGCTTTGGGCTCGACCGGCCCGCGCGCGACACGGCCTGATCGCAACGCCGCGGCACTTCGGAGACCCGCGTGGCGGTTTGGGACACCATCGGCGTGCCGCTCTTAGTCGTCACCGGCCTCATCGCCACCTTCGAGGCGGCCATGGCCGTCACCGTGATGACCGTGCCCGACCGCCGCAAACGGCCCTGGACGCCGCGCGACCGGGCCCGCGTACGGCTGATCTGGTCCACCGCCTGGGGCCTCTGGCCGCTAGGCCTATCGCTCTACGCCGCCGCACGCTGGACCGACCCCCCCTGGACCTGGGCGGCGCAAGCAGCCCTCGTCGCCGCCGCCGTCTGGGCCTGGCTCCGGGTCCGCCGCGGCTACCGTCGGGCCGCCTGGCACGAGTCGGGCTGCTGCCCGAACTGCGGCTACGACCTGCGGGGCAACCCCGACGCCGACCACTGCGCCGAGTGCGGCCAACCCATCCACGAAGACCTGGTCTGCCCCGATACCGGGCGACTGCGTTTGGGCCCGCTCGACCCGGCTCCGCTCGACCCGGCCGAGTAACCGGACGCCCGACGGACCCCGTCAGCCTCCCGCGACGGCCGCCACGCCGCCGCCGGTGAATTCCACCACCGTTACGCTCGTGCTCGGCAAGACAAGCCGTGTCCCGCCGGTCTTCTCCAGCACGCTCACCTCGGCGTCGCTGGCCACCGGGTAAGGCTGGCCGTCGCGCATCTCGAACCGTCGATAGCCCGACCACTTGAACCCGCCGGCGAAGTCGAGTTCGACCCGCTGCGACGCACCCGTCCGGTTGATCAGCACCGCCACGAGTTTGACGCCGCCCGAGTTCGAGCCCACGAACGCCGCGACCTTGTCCGGCTCGGCCACCTCGACGGCCAGGGCCCAGTCGCCGAAGCCCGACCCCTCGCCGTCATAGTCGGTGTACGCCGCGAAAGCCCCGTAGACGTACTCCAGCAGGCCGAAGCGGTTCTCCATGCGTCGCCAAGCCGCCGCGAACACGCCCTGGCCCGCGAACGCGCCCAGCGCCTCGGCCTGGGCGACCCCGCCGCTGATATGCCCCGCGCCGCCGAAGCTGTACGAGCCGATCGCCAGCTTCAGGTCCGGCTGGCTCGCCGCGATCATCGCTTGCAAGCGGGGCAGCAGTTGCATCGCGCCGCCGCCCAGCACGTCGCGCACCACCGGGCTGTCTTCGGCGTAGGTGGGGTCGTATAGCGAACGCGCCGCGTGCAGCCGCGCTTGCGCCACCTCCGGCCGGTGGTCCTCGGCGCCGCCGAACGTCACCCGCGTGTCGTCTTCCGACCGCGCCTCGGACAGGTGGTGCACGTCGATCACGTCGACCAGACGCCGACCCTCCCCCCGGCGGGCTTGCGCCAAATGGTCGAGGTACCACGCCAGGAACGGCCCGTTGCCCAGCGAGTCCGGCGCGTTGCGCAGCGAATCCACCCCGGCATACCCCGACACCGCCGGGCCGAACACCAGCGCCTCCGGCGCCACGTCCTTGATCGCCACCGCGTACTCGACCGCCAGCTCGCCCAACTCGTCGTAACGCGTCGAAGACGAACGCACCCGCGGGTGCGCCTGCGGCCAGCGGTCCGGCTCGTCGTCCAGCGCATACCAGAGCTCGCGCGACGGCGCGTCGCGCAGCACCGTCTCGGCCCAGTGCACGAACTCGTCCTGGTGCACACGGCCGTCGTCCGGGTCCGGCGCCTGGGCGAAGGGCGCGTCTTTCCGCGCCACGCTCCGCCGAAACCGCAGCTCACGCGGAGCACCCTCGCGCACCGGCCCGGCCTGGTCGCCCGCAACCCAGCCCGTCAGCGGGATCGTCACCAGCGCCGCGTCGTCTTGCCGCCAGGCCTCGAGCACCCGCTGCGCCACCGCCGCCCCGGGCGAGGCCGACGCCGCCAGGCGGCCGTCGTTGCGGTGCCCCTCGGCGCTGCCGCCGTTGGAGGCGTTGGTCTCCCAGTTGTACGTCGACCACCGGGCGTCGCCGAAACGTTGAAAACGCAGCCCGCCCGCCGCCGCCGCCGCATCGGCGTCGATCCCGTAGATGTACGGCGACACCGCCACGCCCGGCGACGCCGTGTCCACGCGAACCGCGATCGCCTTGCCCGGCCCGCAGCCCGTCAGCGCCAGCCACGGCCCCGACAAGCACGCCGCCGCCACCATCCGCATGCCCGTGCGTCGTGACGATCCCGACAACGCCGCTCCTTTACTCAAGGTTACGCCGGGCCCAACACCACCTGGGCCACCTTCGCGATGCCCGGCTGCTCGCCCATGTGCTCCAGCACCGCCGGGGGCGCCGGCTCGTCGAGCTTAAGCACCTGCAACGCCGTACGCCCGCCGCCGGCGTTCGTGCGACGGCTGATGGTCATGTCGGCGATGTTCACCCCGGCCTCGCCCATCTTGCGGCCCACCACGCCGATCATGCCCGGCCGGTCTTCGTTGAGCAGCACCATCATCGGCCCCTCGGGCACCATGTCCATCGCGTAGCCGTTGATCTCGACCACCCGGGGACGCAAGTCGTCGAACACCTGGCCCACGATCCGCCGCGTGTGGTCGGCCGGGTCGCCACCGCCGTCCACCGCGCCGCGCGGCGCGTGCACCGTCAGCGTGACCTGAGCGCCGCGCGGGCCGGGCTGCTCGACCTCGATCGTCCGCAACTCGATGCCCCGGGCCTCGGCCACACTCGCGGCGTTCACCAGGTTCACCGGGTCCGCCAGGTGCGGCGTCAGCAGGCCCACCAGCGCCGACCGCTGGATCATCGACGCGATCGACGCCGGCGCCGCGCCGCACGCCTCGACCTCCACCTTCGCCATCCCGCGCGTCACCATCGGCGCGAGCAGAGCGCCCATGCGACCCGCCAAATCCACCAGCACCGCCTGCACCGGGTCCAAGTCGACCCGCAGGCCCGGCGCGTTCACCGCGCCACGCACGCCCTGGCCCCGTAAGAACGCCAAGCACGCCACGGCCGCGTCCACGCTCACCGCCTGCTGCGCCTCCTTCGTGCTCGCGCCCAAGTGCGGCGTCACCAGCAGCTTCGGGTGGCTCCGCAACGGCGAATCTTCCGGCGGAGGCTCGCTCGTAAAAACATCCAGCGCCGCGCCGCCGCATTGGCCCGAGTCGAGCGCCTTGAGCAACGCCTCTTCATCCACCACGCCGCCCCGCGCCGCGTTCACCACCATCACGCCGGGCTTGCACTTGCCGAACGACACCTCGCCCAGCATCCCCCGCGTGTGGTCGTTCAGCGGGACGTGGAACGTCAGGATGTCGCAGTACGGCAGGATCTCCTGGAAGTCCGTCGCCATCTTCACCCGGCCGTCCAGCGCCGTCGCGTGCGGGTACACCGGATCAAACCCGCGGACGTCCATCTCGAACGCCAGCGCCCGCTCGGCGACGGCCCGCCCGATCCGCCCGAAGCCCACCACGCCCAGCGTCTTACCCGCGAGCTGACGCCCTTGGTACTTCGACCGGTCCCAGCCGCCCTCGGTCATCGTCCGGTACGCCGGCCCGATGTTCCGCGCAAGCGCCATCATCAGGGCGAAGGCGTGCTCGGCCGTGGTCAGCGTCGACGCTTCGGCCGTGTTGACCACGACGATGCCCTTGGCCGTCGCCGCCGGCAGGTCGATGTTGTCCACCCCCACGCCGGCCCGGGCGATCACCTTCAGCGACCCCGGGTTCTCTAGCATCGCCGGCGTGACCTGGATGCCCGACCGCACGATCATCGCGTCGGCCCCGCCGTCGGCCAGCAGATGTGCGTACTCGGCCTCGGTCAAGCCGGGCTTGTTCACGAGTTCGGCGTCGGGCTGCGATTCGATCGCCGACAGCCCCTCCGGGGCCAACTTGTCGGCGGCGAGAATCTTGAACGTCCGGGCAGGCGCGGCAGTCGTCATCGGGTCCTCGTCCTCGGCGGGGCGGTGCATCCATCCCCGCTGCGGGTGCGAACTCCCAATCGTACCCCGGCCAGCCCGCGTCCGGGCCCCGTGCGCTCTGTCCACCAACACCCCGTCGTTCGCCTCACGCACAACCCCAGGAGCCCGCCCGTGAAGACCCCCGCCCTCGCCGCGTCTCTGGCCATCACAGCGCTCCTCACCGCACTCCTGGCCGCACCAACCACCTCCGCCGAGCCGGCCGGAGCCGACGCCCCCGCGGCCGCCGACACCCCCCGGGAGATGGACCCCAACTGGCTCATCCGCGAGGCCAAGACCCCCGAGGGCTGGCCCGACCCCACGCCCATCGGCGAGGT
>JBCCXV010000033.1:0-13220 GCA_039191195.1 Planctomycetota bacterium | reverse complement strand
CGGCGTAGTCGGTGCTGAGTCGCGCGAGCTCGGGCGCGACGTGGTGGACAAAGGGGCAGTGGTTGCAGATGAACATGACCAGGAGCGGCCGTCCGGCGAAGTCGGCGCGGGCGACGGTCTCGCCGGTGGCGGGTTCTTGGAGGGCGAAGTCGGGCGCGGCGGACCCGAGCGGCTGCATCGTGGAGGGTGTGGCGACCATGGGTGGCTCCGGTGGAGGCCACTGTAGGGTCAACCGGGTCAACGCATCGCGGGCGGGAAGCCCGCGCCACCAGCGGAACGGACCGGGCTCACGGAGCCCGGCTCGCAGGCTGCACGACGCGCTTAGGCGTCGATGGGCCGGTCGGCGATGGCGCGGTAGCGCTGCATGAGCCGTGCGTGGATGCCGAGGGTGAGTTCGGGGTCGCCGTCGGGGTCGGGGGTGCGTTGGGTGTATTGGCCGTCGGCCTGCATGTCCCAGGCTTGTCGGGGGTCGGCGATCATGAGTTCGAGGGTGTCGCTGATGCGCCTGCGGTGGGTGGGGTCGTAGACGGGGGTGATGCACTCGACGCGGTTGTTGAGGTTGCGGTACATCCAGTCGGCGGAGCCGAAGTAGAGCTGTTCGTCGCCGGCGTGGTGGAAGCGGTAGACGCGTGGGTGCTCGAGGAATCGTCCGATGACGCTGACGACGTGGATGTTCTCGGAGAGTCCGGGGACTTGGGGCCGGAGGCAGCAGAATCCGCGGACGAGCAGGCGGACGCGCACGCCGGCCTGGGAGGCGGCGTAGAGGCGTTCGCAGAGGTAGCGGTCTTCGAGGCTGTTCATCTGGGCGGTGATGGCGGGCCGGTCGGGGTCGCGCGGGGGTGCGTCGGGGGGTTCGGGGGTCGGGTCTCCGCCCTGCTTGACCCAGGCCTGTGCGTTTTCGATCTCTTGGTCGATGAGCTGCTCGAATCGGGTGCGCATGTTGAGGGGCGCGATGAGCAGGTGTTCGAAGTCGCGTTTGACGAAGCGACCGGTGAGGCCGTGGAAGAGGTCGACGAGGTCGCCGGTGAGGCGGGGGTCTGCGGTGAGCAGGCCGTAGTCGGTGTAGAGGTTGGCGGTTTTGGAGTGGTAGTTGCCGGTGCCGATGTGGGCGTAGCAGCGCATGGCGTTGCGTTCGCGTCGGACGACGAGTGCGGTTTTGCAGTGGGTCTTGTAGCCGACGACGCCGTAGACGACGTGGCAGCCGGCCTTTTCGAGTCGTTGGGCGAGCAGGAGGTTTCGTTCTTCGTCGAAGCGGGCCTTGAGTTCGACGAGGCAGACGACCTGCTTGCCGGCCTCGGCGGCGCGGATGAGCCAGGGGATGAAGGGGGCGTCTTCGGCGGTGCGGTAGAGGGTGAGCTTGATGGCGACGACGTCGGGGTCGGCGGCGGCGTCGCGGATGAAGCGTTCGACGCTGCCGGCGAAGGACTCGTAGGGGTGGTGGACCAGGAGGTCTCCGGCGGCGATGGCGGAGAAGATGGAGGCGTCTTGGTCTTGCAGGGCCGGGGGCGTGGTGGGGGTCCAGGGGTCGAACTTGAGCTCGGGCTGGTCGATGGCGGCGGTGACGGCGCGGAGCTTGGTGAAGTCGAGCTCGGCGGGGACCTCGTAGACGTCGTGCTCGTGGAGCTTCATGCGGCCGATGAGGAATCGGTTCAGAGGGCGGAAGGGTTCGTCGTCGACCTCGAGGCGGACGACGTCGGCGAACTTGCGCTGCTTGAGCTCCTGCTCGACGAGTTCGAGGAGGTCAGCGGCGTCTTCGGGGTCGCCCTCGACCGAGGCGTTGCGGGTGACGCGGAAGGGCTCGACCTCTTCGATGCGTACGCCCTCGAATAGGTGGTGGAGGTTGTGGCGGATCACGTCTTCGAGCTTGACGAAGGCGTGGGTCGGTTCGTCGGCGGTCTCGTCGGTCTCGGCGGGCAGCCGCCACCAACCGGGGAGGACCTCGGGGACTTTGACGCGGGCGAAGTGGTAGGCGTCGAAGGTTTCGAGTTCTTCGGGGAGGGGCTCGGGGTTGCGGGTGGCGGCGCGGAGGGCCGGGGCCTCTTCGCCGGCGGACATCATCACGCCGAGCGAGGTAGAGAGGTTGGAGATGAAGGGGAACGGGTGTCCGGGGTCGACGGCCAGGGGCGTGAGGACGGGGAAGAGGTTCTGCTGGAAGTGGCGGTCGGCGGCGGCGCGTTGTGGTTTGTCGAGTTCGCTCCAGGCCAAGAGGTGGACGCCCTGGTCGGCGAGGGCGGGCTTGATCTGCTCGCGGAAGACGCGGCCTTGGTCTTCGAGCATGGGCAGGACGCGTGCGCGGATGGCGGCGAGCTGCTGCTTGGCGGTCATGCCGTCGGGCCCGCGTTTGTCGAGGCCGGCGTCGATCTGTCGTTTGAGCCCGCCGACGCGTTTCTGGAAGAACTCGTCGAGGTTGGAGCTGAAGATGGCGAGGAAGCCGAGGCGTTCGAGCAGCGGGGTGCGGGGGTCGAGGGCTTCGTGGAGGACGCGTCGGTTGAACTCGAGCCAGGAGAGTTCGCGGTTGAGGAAGTTGGGCTGGGGGCGTGGTGCGCGTGGGGTTTGGCCGGCGGGCGCGGGCTCGGGCGGCGCCGCGGGCGCGTCGTGCTTCTTGCTTTTGGCCGCCTGGTGTTTGGGCGGATCGGTTGGCGTGGCGGGGGCGTCGCGGTGTTTGCCGGACGCCTTGTCTTTGGACTTGGCTTTGTCTTTGGACTTGGCCGCGTGCTTGGACGCGTTTTTGGCGGTGTGCTTCCCGCCGGAGCGAGCGCTGGATTTGGGTTGCGCGGCCATTGTTTCAGGATAGAGCGGCGGGGAGCGCGGCGTCGCGTCGCGCGGGTGCGCGCGGGTTACTCGGGGGGCGGCTGTCGGATGAGGGCTTGGGGGCTCTCGAAGACGACGCGGTCGTAGATGGGCCCGCCTCGGCCGGTCTCGAGCCGGACGGTCCAGTCGCGGGTGAGGTCGAGTCGGAAGCGTGCTTGGGGTTCTTCGGCGGTGAGCTCGGCGGTCCAGGGTTCGGGGGCGCTCGGCTGGTCGGCCCGGGAGACGGGGGCGATGACGACGGTGACGCCGGCGAGCTTGCGTGCGGTTTCGTTGGCGCCTTGGAGGTCGAGTCGGACGACGCCGGCGATGGCGGCGAGGCCCGGGGGTGCGGCGAAGCGCAGGGCGACGGGGGCGTTGGCGCGGAGGCGGCCTTGGGCGTCGAAGCGGGGCGGGAACGGGGCGCCGAAGACGGCGCCGCCCTGGGTGACTTCGTAGTCGAGCGTGCTCCAGGGGGCGAGGGACCGGCCGGTGGCGGCGAGGTCGAGCTGGGCGAGCTGGTCGGCGGGGGTTCGGAAGGCGAGGCTGGCGCCGGTGAGCGGTTGGAGGTCGTCGGGGCCGGGGCCGGTGAGCAGGGCGAAGCGGAGTCGACCGGGCTGGAGGGCCCAGTCGTTGGTGTCGAGGGCGGCGCCGTGGCGGAAGGTGAGTCGGGCGGCCTCGGGGCGTCGGGCCGCGGGCGGGTTGGCGAGGCGGACGGCGGCGAGCACGTCGCCGGCGAGGGCGATGGGCGGGGCGCCTTGGACCGAGAGGGTTAGGCCGTCGGCGGTGAACTCGATGAAGCCTTCGAGTCGTTCGCCATTGCGGAGCCAGAGCTGGTCGTCGGCTGGGGGTGCGGCGTGAGGATCGAACTCCGCCGATGGCGTGGTGGTGGTGTCGTAGCGGATGGCGGCGATGCGGGCGACGGGGATGGCGACGGCGGGCGCGGGGTCGGGGTCGAAGTGGGCGAGGGCGAAGTGGAGGCGGTCGGGGTCTTGGGGGTCGGGGCCGAGGAGCTCGCCGGGCAGGCGCTGGCCGTCGGTAAGGACGACGAGTGCCGGGGCGGGTTCGGGGGCGGGCGCGTTGGCGGGGGTGTCGAAGGTGAATCGGAGCCAGCGGTCGGCGGTGTCGTCGCGGGGGAGCTGGTCGGGCCGAGCGGCGTCGCGGAGGCGGACGCGTTGGGGCCCGGCTTCGAGGACGTGGACCCTTGCGGGGGTTAGGGAGGCGTCGATGGCGGTCGCGGGGCGGTCGGCGGCCCGGGCGGTCGCGGGGTGTGCGCCCGCGAGGGCGAGGGCGGCGGCGACCGCGGGGATCCATCGTGATTGGATTCTCGGGAACAAGAGAAAGTTCATCGTTGGTAGATGGGCAGCAGGCGGTTGGGCATCTGGAGGATGATCAGGGCCATGGCGGTGGCGTAGGCGTTGCCGTGTCCGGACCTCCAGGAGCCGTCGGAGGACTGCTGGTTGACGAGGTAGTCGCGGACAGCGGGGAAGTATTTGGACCAGTCTTCTCCGCCGGCGAGGAACATGGCTTGGCTGCCGTAGTAGTGTCCGTAGTAGAAGTAGCCGGTGTTGCCGATGGAGGCGGTGGCGGTTCGAAGGTAGGTCATGCCGGCGGCGACGTCGGGGCCGTCGTAGACGCCGGCGTAGAAGAGGGAGGCGACGCCGGCGGCGGTGCGTTCGAATCCGGAGGGCCCGGAGTTGGTGCGGTAACGGAACCCGCCGTCGGAGGCGTTCTGGCAGGCGAGGACGTATTGGGTGGCGGCGTCGATGGTTTCGGCGGGCACGGCGACGCCGGCGTTGCGGGCCGAGCGGAGGGCCATGATCTGGCAGATGGTGACGGAGATGTCGGCGTCGAAGGGGATGGGCTGGTATCGCCAGCCGCCTTCGTGGTTCTGGCTTTTGAGGATGAGTCGTACGGCTTTGAGGAGGGGTTCGCGGATGCGGTCGTCGCCGGTCATGCCGTAGACCTCGCCGAGCAGGAGGGTGGCGAAGCCGTGGCCGTACATGGGCCCGCGGGAGACGTCGGCGGCGATGAGGCCGGATTCGGTGCAGTTGGCGAGGACGAAGTCGAGGCCGCGTTTGACGTTGTCGCCGTAGCGGCCGCGTCCGGGGAGGTTGCCGTCGGCGAGGAAGGCCATGCAGGCGAGGGAGGAGATGCCGACGTTCTGGCCGTAGGGGCCTGCGTCGAAGGAGCCGTCGGGGCGTTGCATGGAGGCGAGCTTGGCGAGGCCTTGCTCGATGGCGTCTTTGGCGGCGGCGGGGGTTTCGTCGAAGGCGGCGATCTCGGCGCCGCGGACGGGCTCGGCGGAGGCGGGGGCGGGGGTCGTGACGCCGGCGGCCAGCGCGGCGGAGGCCGACGCGGCTAGCGCGACGGCTCGGAGACTCCCTTTCTCAAGAAAGCGAGAATTTTTCGGGTTCGTTGGCATCGTCGGGCTAGTTGGCATCGTCGGACTCTCGGCGGAGGGCTTCGGCGAGGCGGAGGTAGTACTGCTCGGTGAGTCGGCGGTAGGGGCTGGAGAAGGGCTCGTCGAAGCTCTCGGCGAGCTGGTCGCGTAGGCGTGGGGGGAGGTTGCCCCAGCGGCCTTCGCGGAGGTCTTCGAGCGCGGTGGCGGGGTCGGTGTTTTGGATGGACCCGGGGGAGGCCTGGGCGCCTTGGGGGTCGGTGGCGTCGCCGGCGGCTTGGGCGCGGCCGGCGTCGGCGGCGCCGGTCTGTCCCTGGGCGGAGGCGGAGCCGGCGTCTTGCTCGCGCTCGGCCTGGGGTTCGCCTTGGCCGGAGGACCCGCCCTGGGGTGAGTCCATCATGCGGACCAAGATTTCGAGGCGGTCGACGATGCGCTGCTGCTCGCGTTGGGTGTCGACGCCGGGGTCGTAGGCGCGGCCGAGGCGTACGGCGACGTCGCCCATGTCGGCGACGGCGCGGGCGAAGACGTCGCCGGGGCTCAGGCCGGAGAGCTCGCGGGCGAGCTCGGGGTCGAGATCGTCGAGGTTGAGGGGGTCGGGTTGGGTTTCTTGTGGATCGGCGTCGGGGTTTGCGGGGTCGGCTTGGGCGGGATCGGGCTGGGGTGAATCGGCTTGCGGGGGATCGATATTGGCTGGCGCATCGGGGATGCCCAGGAGTTCGTCGATGCTGGGGCCGTCGTCCTGGGCGGCTGCGGGCGCGGCGGCGAGGGCGCCGGCGATGAGAATGGCTGAAGTTCTTGGGAACATCACTGAGCTTCCTCGGGGGCGGCGTCGGGCATGGCGGGGGGCCGCATGTCGTCTTGGAGCTGCTGGATCATTTGGTTGCCGAGCTCGTGGAGGCGGCGCTGGTCGGCGCCGAGGGTGCGGAGCCGGTCTTGGCGTTGGCCGGCGAGGGCGGGTTGATCGGCGGCTTGGTGGGCTTGTTTGGTGCGCTCGAGCAGGTCGACCTGGAGGGCTTGGAGCAGCTTGACCTCGGCCGCGGGGGGCACGAGGGGTGGCGGGCCGGAGGCGGCGCCGCCGCCCCCGCCGCCGCCTTCGCGTTCCCAGGGGTCTTGGTTCTTGGGCGGGCCGAGGGCGTCGGCCATGAAGCGCAGGAGGTTTTCGACGCGGTCTTGTTGCTGGAGGACGGTGTTGTCGGCGGTGCGCTGGGACAACAGGTCGGCGGCGCGGCGGGCGTGGCGGTCGATGCGGGCGTGGCTCTCTTTGAAGACGAGGGTGTCTTGGACCTGCTGGCCGAGCTCTTGGGCGGCTTGGCGGATGTCGGCTTGTTCGGCGGCGAGCTGTGCGGCCTGATTGGCCTCGCGCCGGTTGAGGCGCGGCTTCTGGGCGAGGGGTTCGACCTTGCTGCGCAGCTCGGCCTGGGTGTCGGCGAGTTGGAGGTACTGGCGTCGGAGTTCAGCGCGTTGCTGCTGGCGCTCTTGGTCTTCGGCGTCGTCGGACTGTTCGTCGATGAGTTTTTTGGCGAGTTCGAGGGCTTGGAGCGCGGCGGCCTGGGCGTTGGCGGCGGCGACGGGGTCGGAGCGTCGGAGGGTGGTGACGGCCTGGGCCTGGCCGATGACGGCTTGGCCGATCCACATGGCGGCCTCTTCGGTGTCGGGTTCGGACTCGGCGGTGGCCTGGACGACGATGGTCTGCCGACGGAGCGTGGCCTGGGCCGGCGCGAGTGCGGGGGCGGCGGCGGGCTCGGCGGCGCGGGAGGCGTCGAGCCGTGCGCGCTGGGCGGCGATGAGGCGCTCGAGCTGTTGGCTGAGGTCGGCGAGGCGTCGTTGGAGGGCTTCGCGTTTGCGCTCGTCGAGGAGGTCGAGCTCTTCGAGCATGCGGTCCAGGGTTTGGCTGGCCTGCTGCTGGTCGGAGGCGGTTTGGGACAGGGCGTTGCGTGAGGCGGCCTCGGCGGCGTCGCGCATGGTGGGCTCGAGGCCTTCGCGCAAGCCGGTGTCGGCGGCTTCGGCCATGGTTTCGGCCAGGGCCTGGTCGTCGGGGGAGTCGCCCTGGCGCGCGGCGACCTCGGCGGCGGTGCGGAGGCGGTCGAGGAGTTCGGAGGCGTCGTCGGCGAGGTCTTGCTGCTGGTCTTCGAG
Source organism: Planctomycetota bacterium (assembly GCA_039191195.1). Lineage (GTDB taxonomy): Bacteria > Planctomycetota > Phycisphaerae > Phycisphaerales > Phycisphaeraceae > JBCCBV01. Next base: position 5,899 of record JBCCXV010000033.1, on the reverse strand, counting down.
GTCTTGGAGTTCTTGCTGGGTTTCGGGGCTGAGCTGGTCGCGCGATTGGCCGGCGGTGCGCGGGAGCAAGGCGCGGGCTTGTTCGGCGAGGGCGGCCTGACGGCGTTGGAGTTCTTGGGTTTGTCGGCGGACGGCGCGGATCTCTCCGCCGGCGTCGAGCGTGGCGGCGAGTCGTCGTAGGGCTTCGCCGGCTTGCTGCTGGTCTTGTCGGGCTTGTTCGATGGCCGGCGCCACCTCGGCCTGGGCTTGTTGGGCCTGCGTGGTGGCTTGCTGGACGCGCTGGGAGGCCTGGGCGATCTGTTTTGCGGCGTCGGCGAGGGCTTGGGGGTCGTCGCCGGCGTTGGTGGCGGCGTCTTGGGCTTCTTGGAGGGCTTGCTCGGCTTCGCGTTGGCTCTGCTCGGCTTGGGCGGAGGCTTGGCGGGCTTGGTTGAGGGCTTGTTGGGCGCTGTCGCCGGAGGCTTGGGCTTGGCGTGCGGCGTCTTGGGCTTCTTGCAGGAGGGTTTGGAGTTCGGGGTCGTCGAGGCGGTTGCGGTCGACGCGCTGGTCGACGGCGCGGAGCGCGGACTGGATGGACTCGACCCCCCTGCCGATGCGGGCCTGCTCGCGTGCGCTGGGGTCGGGGTCGAGCTTCTGGGCGGCGCGCTGGTCGACTTCGAGGCGTTGGGCGTCGCGTCGGACGGCGCCGAGGCCGAGCAGGACCTCGTCGATGAAGGCTTGGTCGGACACGACGGCGAGGCGGCGGATGTCGCTGCGCACCGGGGCGCGGGGGTTGCCTTGGGCGTCGCGATAGACGTCTTGGGAGACGGCGGCGAGGTAGAGGACCTGGCCGGGCTTGGCGCCCAGGTCGGCGAGTTCGAGGTCGGCGCTCAGCGGGAGGGTTCGTGCGGGGCCGGTCTGGTCGAGGGGGATGGTGTCGAGGGGCTGGGCTTGTTCGTAGGCCTCGGCCGTGGTGGGCGACGAGGCGGCGGCGGCTTCGAGGCGGCGGAGGTCGAGGCGGAGGGACTCGACGGCGACGTCGTCGGAGGCGTTGCCGGCGACGGGGATGCGTGCGGTGGGGAGGACGGACTCGTCGCCGGGCGGCTGGTCGAGTGCGGCGCGTGGGGGCTGGTCGGGCTGGGGGCGGAGCTCGAAGGCGGTGGGTTCGACGGGGCGAAGGCCGTCGGCGTCTTGCGGGAGCAGCTCGATGCGTGCGGGTTCTTGGAGCGTGAAGCGGAGGGTGAGGCCGGTGGCGCGGGCGTTGTTCTCGGATTGGCTGGAGCTTGGCGGGGCCGTTGCGAGCACGGGTTCGACGGCGGCGCCTTCGGGGAGCGTGGTATCGCCGAGCCAGGCGGTGGCGGTTTGCCCGGGCGGGAGCGCCAGGGGCTTGTTCCAGGCGACGTGGACGACGGCGCTGGAGCCTTGGAGGGCCGAGGCGGCGGCGCGGGCGCCGGGGGTGGGGTCGAGCGCGGCGGGCTGGCTCTCGATGAGCCCGGCGGCGTAGGCGGGCGGGGTGAACTCGATGCGGAGGGAGGCGACGGCGGGTCGCGCGGCGATCTTGGCGGTGGCGGTTTCGAGCTGGTCGTCGCCGGCGGCGAGTTGGTACTCGAGGTTGGCGTAGGACAGTTCGCCGCGGGTGAGTGCGTTGCGGAGGCTGGCGGGCGGTTCGAGGAGGGCTTCGTACCGGCCGGTGGCCTGGTCGGCGTCTTCGGACGTGCTGGGAGAGACGAGAACTTCTTCGAAGGGGGCTTGTTCGGCGTCGGCGCCGGCTTGGCCGGGTTCGAGGAAGCGGTACCGGATCTGGAGCTTGAGGTCGGGGCTGGCGCCGCGTTCGAGGTGGGCCTGGATGCGGACGCGCCCGTCGGCCGGCCAGGCGGCGCGGGGCTGGGTGTGGTCGACGAGCTGTTGCCGCTGGGGCCAGGCGGCGTCGCCGAGGGGTGTGAGCCAGCGGGCGGCGGCGATGCGTGCGGAGGCGGGGTCGAGGGCGACGGCGCCGGAAGCCATGCCGAGGGCGACGGCGGCGGCGGCGATCCAGCGGGTGAAGAGGGTGGGGTCGAGCAGCCGTTTGAGGCGCACGCCGTGGAGGCGTTGGGGGTGTTGGCGGAGGGCGTGCTCGGTGAGCTGGCGTGTGGCGGCGGGGGTGTCGAAGCGTTCGGGGTGGAGGTGGAACTCGACGGCCGAGGCGAGCCAGCCGCGGAGCTGGGGATAGAGGCGTTCTGCGCGGTGGGCGAGGTCGTCGAGGCTGGGCCAGAAGCGGTGGATGCGCAGGAGCCGGAGGCCGAGCCAGGCGAGCCCGAGGCCGAGGGTGAGGGGGCCGAGGGCGAGGCGGATGGGCCCGGGCAGGCGGAGGAGGAAGTCGAGGGCGACGAGGATGGCGGCGGCGGCGACGGCGATCACCGCGGCTTGGGCCAGACGGTGGCCGGTGAGCAGGGCTCGGCTGAGCCGTCGGACGCCGCGGAGGTCGGCGGTCACGGCTTCCATGGCGGTCATGGGCGCATCCTTGGCGTCGCGCGGGCGGGCGCCTGACTAGACGAGGCGCCGCGTGGCGGGGTTCCCCTGTCATTCATCGTAAGGCGTGGGCCGGGGGATTCGGCGTTTGGGGTGAACAAAGCGCTGCGGCGTTGGCGTGTGGGGGTTTAGGGGAGTTGCAGGCGTTTGCGGGCGAGCCATTCGGCCGTGGCGAGCAGCAAAACGGCCAGGAGGCTGGCCCAGGAGTCCCAGACGGTTTCGGTGGTGCGCTGGGCTTTGGCGACGGCGAGGTTGGGGATGCGCGCGGGCAGGGAGTCGAGTTCGTGGAGTTCGACGACTTGCCCGCCGGTGGCTTGGGCGAGTTCGACGAGGGCGGCGCGGTTGGCCTCGGGCCGGCGGAGCTCGCTATCGGGGGCCAGGACGGTGGCGGGGGCGACGAGGTCGAGGGCGGACAGGACGCCGGAGTCGATCTGGAGTTGGAGCTCGCCGGCGGCCTGGGGTCGCCAGGCGGCGGCGTAGACGAGCCTGCCGGCGACGGCTTCGGGGGTCTGCTTGCGGAGCTGGAGGGTTTGGAGGGAGGGCTGGTCGATGGCGGCGGCTTTGGCGCGCACGGCGACGGAGACCGCGGGCGGGGCGCGGTCGATCCAGGCGGCGTCGGTGAGGGTGAGTTCGACGACGGCGGTCTGTCCGATCTCGAGCCGGTCGGGGGCGGCGCGGAGGGTGGCGCCTTGGCCGTCGGACTGGAGGCTGGCGCGCCCGAGGAAGCGGACGAGTTGGATGTGGAACTGCTCGAAGTAGAGCTCGCCGAGGCCGCGCCGCCAGCGCCAGGTTTCGTCGGTGGCGAGGTAGAGGACTTGTCCGGCGCCGAAGCGGGTTCGGGTGGCGAGGGGGGCGAGGGCTTGGCCGTCGGCGGTTTGGACGTTGGCGGCGACGGCGAGGACCTCGGCGGTGGGCTGGAGCGGCCAGAGGGTTTGGGCCCAGTAGAGCGGCGGTAGCGCGGGCCAACCGGCGCGGGGGGCGGGGCCGCTTGAGGGTGCGGGCGGGGTGAGCTGCATGAGGCCGAGCCGCGTGGCGGCCGGGGTGGGCTGGAAGTCGATCTGGTCGCCGCCGAAGCGGAGGTCGAGTGCGGCGGCGGGGTTGGCGACGGGCAGGAGGTCGGCGAGGGGGGTGTCGGCGTAGGCGCGGGGGGTGTGGCGCGAGCCGGCGAGCCAGAGGAGGCCGGCGCCGCGCACGGCGACGTGCTCGCGGATCAGGCGGAGCTGGGCCTGGCCGAAGTAGTTGGGGTCGATGTCGCCGAGGATGATCACGTCGTACTCGGCGAGCTCGTCGGTGTTGATGGGGAAGCGCTGGACGGGGGTGTCGCCCTCTTGGAGGAAGGCGGCGTCGGCCGAACGCAGGAGGACGGAGCAGTCGATGGACTGCTCGCGCTTGAGCATGTTGACGAGGTAGCGGTACTCCCAGCGGGGTCGGCCCTCGACGTAGATGACGCGGATCGGCCGGTCGGTGAAGCGGACGTCGACGGGCTCTTGGTTGTTGGAGCGGGTGAGCTCGCGTCGGGCGGGGTCGGCCCCGGAAGACGCGCTGGGGTTGGACGCGGGGTTGCTGTCTTCGGCGCTTGCGGACGCTTCGGCCCCGGAAAGAACGCTTGGGTCTGCGGTGGGGTCCGCGTCGAGGTCTACATCCTCAGCGGTGTTTGCTGGCGTCTCGAGGGCATCTGTTTCGCTGATGTTCTCGGGAGTTTTGGGTCTTGCTGATGTGGCGGGTTCGAGCTCAGGGTCATCGAGAGCAGCGAGCTCGTCTGTATTGGTGGGGTCCTCGGCTGCCGCTTCCGGATCGGGTTCCGCTTCGAGTTCGGGTTGGAACAGGGGCGTGGGCGGCGGGTCGGCGACGAAGCCGACCTCGACGCGCCAGTTGACGGGGCCGGGCTCATCGGAGCGGCCTTCGAGTCGGACCTGGCCGTTGGATTGGGCGTCGGCGAGTGTGACGCGGTCGAGGACTTGGCCGGTGGGCTGGTCGATGAGTCGTGCTTCGATCTGGTCGGGCGGGAGTGCTTCGCCGTTGGCGGGCGCGCCGCGGACGACGATGCGTGCGGTGACGGGGGTGCGGTCTTTGGCGAAGGCGATGGCGGGGTAGTCGACGTCTTCGACGGCGAGGTCGAGGGCGGCGTCTTGGCCGATGGGGGTGACAAAGACGCGTACGCCGAGGGTTTGCAGGCGGTCCAGGAGCTGGGTGGGCGGGGTGTCGCGGGATCGGCCGTCGGAGTAGACGACAACGGCGGCGAGGGGTTTGCCGGCGGCGGCGTCGAGGGCTTGTCGGAGCGCGGCGCCGAGGCGGGTGTCGAGGCCGGAGGCGGCGGGCCAGTCGTCGGGGCTGGGGCCGGGGAGCGGCGCGGCGGCGCCGTCGAACCCGAGCCAGGAGACGGTGCGGTCTTTGGCGAGTCGGTCGGGCCCGAAGGCGGCGGCGCTCTGGCGGAGGGCTTGGGCCAGGGCGTCGGCGCGGGAGACGGGCTCGTTGTTCTCGATTTCTTGGGTATTTGAGCCGTCGGTTGGCGTGGGCAAGGCTTCGGGCGGGACGTCTTGGGTGTCCATGGAAGCCGAGCGGTCGACGAGCATGACCACGGCGTCGGGCTCGAGGGTTTGGTCGACGCGTTCGAGGGCCGGTTCGCAGATCAGGACGACCAGCAGCACGATGAGGCCGGCGCGGAGGGTGGCGAGCAGTCCGCGCCAGGCGCGGGAGCCTTCGATGTGGCGGTAGGACAGCGCGGCGAGGGCGAAGGCGGCGAGGGCGACGCCGACCCAGGCCCACGCCGGCAAGGGGTGCAGGAGGGTGAGCCGGGTGGCGGGGTCGTCGAAGCGGAGGCCCGAGGCGGCGTCGAGCCCGAGGAGCTTGTCGAGGGCGCCCGGGGGCGCGGCTTGTGCGAGTGAGGTTGGGAGGGTCACGCGACCTCCCGGTTCGTGGGCGTGGGAGCGCGGTCTCGGGCGTCGCGGCGGTTCTCGACCTGGGCGTCGCCGCCTCGGAGGTGGCCGAAGATCTGTTTGAGCAAGGGGGCGCCTTCGCCGCGGGTGGCGTGGCTGACCCAGCGCGCGACCCAGGCCTCGAAGACGACCAGGGCCAGGACGATCCAGAGGATCTCCCAGCCGAAGGGCGCGGGGGCTTTGCGGGCGTCGACCCAGGCTTCGCCGGCGGCCGCGTCGGCGGGGAGGGACGTCCAGGGGCCATAGGCGTCGAAGAAGCGTGCGGCTTGGGCGGGGGCGGGCTCGGCGACGTTGGCGGCGTCGACGGCGGGCGTGACGACGATGCGGCGGGCAGGCTGGGCGGGGTCGCGGTAGGCGCCGGGCTCGAGTTCGACGAGGGCGGTGGCGGGGTCGAGGTTGATGGGCGGCGCGGGGGCGGGGGCGTCGGCCCCGGGGCTGAGAGGAATGAGGCTCAGGGGTTGGAGTTGGGCGGGCTTGGT